>JBGTHN010000001.1:0-4462 GCA_041746235.1 Pyrinomonadaceae bacterium
GTAAGCCATTCGATAAAGTATATTTTTCAAATTCGATCTTCGGAACCGCATCGCTTCCTGCATTTTGTGCAAAAGTTGTAACTGACAACATCGGCATAATCATTAAGATCATTGCAATATTAAAAGCAACGAATCTTTTCATAAATTCATTCATAATTTTTCCTCAATGTAGCTTAAAAACTTTTTTCTTTAGATAAAAATAATTTGTTTTGATTTTCCCAATACTAACTTTTCAACTATTTTACTGAAATAATCAATAAAAAGTTTCGACAAATAAAAATTTATTTTAATTCCCACTTAGTTTTTTATAAGATTTTTTACAGAAAGTTTGAACTTGACACTAAAGATTTGAAGTCGCATTATTAATTCTTACAATTCGTGGTGAGTTACGGCAACTTGCGACCACGTAAAACAACCTGCTAAACAGCTTATTTAAAAGAGGTATTCAAATAAAAAAGCCTTGTGTTGTTTAGCACGAGGCTTTTTTATTTTTGTTCATTGTTAGTAGTTCGTTGTCAGTTGCTAAGAAGATTTTCAAAATGCAACTAACAACTAACTACTGACAACGGACAAAGGACAAATCAATGAAAGATTTTAGAGAAATTTTAGAAAATGACAGCGTTTATGTATTCGATGGTGCGGTCGGAACAAGGTTTTATGACAAGGGCGTTTATATCAATAAAAGCTACGACGAACTTAATTTAACCGCTCCTGATCTCGTTCGTGAAGTTCATGAAGAATATGTAAATGCAGGTGCAGATATAATCGAAACAAATACTTTTGGTGCGACACGGCACAAACTGCAACAACACGGACTTGAAGGAAAATTAAGAGAAATAAATATTGCGGCGGCGAAAATTGCACGTCAGGCGGCTGGTGAAACAGCTTTTGTTGCGGGTGCGATCGGACCACTCGATCTGCGAATCGAACCATATGGTCCGACTTCATTTGATGAAGCAAAAGAAATGTTTGTCGAACAAATTTCTGCACTTCTCGAAGGTGGCGTTGATCTGTTTGTTTTGGAAACTTTTTCCGATCTGTCGGAAATTCAACAAGCAATTCGTGCCATAAAAAATCTTTCAAATTTGCCGATCGTCGCACAAATTCAAATTAAAACAGATGGCAAAACTTTTTTTGGAGCAACATCTGAAGTATTTACAAAACGCTTAGACGAATGGGGAGCAGACGTGATCGGCTTAAATTGTGGTGTCGGTCCGACGCATATTTTGAATGAACTCGAAACAATGCGTAAACTCACCGACAAAAAACTCTCCGCACAACCAAACGCAGGACTTCCGCGTGATGTTCAAGGCAGACAATTTTATATGTGTTCGCCGGAATATATGTCGAAATTTGCCAAGCGTTTTATCAAAGCCGGTGCAAAATTTATCGGCGGTTGTTGCGGAACAACTCCAAAACACATCAAATTGATGGTTGATTCCGTCCGTGCGATAAGTCCGAGAAAAACTCAGGTCGTTGTTAAAGATTCGGCAAAGGTCAACGAAAATAAAAAAGTCATCGAAGTCGAACCTGTTTCACCGCTCGAACGCTCGAATTGGTCACGCAAAATTGCACTCGGCGAATTTGTAACGTCTGTCGAAGTCCTTCCGCCAAAAGGTGTAAAAGCAGAAAATACACTCAAATCAATCAGCTTTTTAAAAGAAGCCGGAGTTGACGCAGTAAATATTCCCGACGGTCCAAGAGCTCAAACTCGTATGTCCGCACAAGCAACTGCAATTCTCGTCGAACAAAATGTAGGCATCGAAGCAGTTTTGCATTACTGCTGCCGTGATAGAAATTTGCTCGGAATGATGTCCGATTTGCTCGGTGCGGCGGCTTTGGGATTACATAATCTTTTAATAATCACAGGTGATCCGCCAAAAATGGGACCTTATCCTGATGCCACCGCAGTTTTTGATATTGATTCAATCGGTTTGACAAATATGGTCAATAAACTCAATCACGGCTTAGATTTAGGAAATAACCCGATCGGTGATCCAACCGCATTTTCAATCGGAGTTGGCGTAAACCCCGGAGCGATAAACTTAGACGAAGAAATTCGCCGTTTTGAATGGAAAGTCGAAGCAGGTGCGGAATATGCGATAACGCAACCCGTTTATGACACGGAACAATTGCAAGTTTTTCTAGACAAAATCTCGCACGTCAGAATTCCAATTATCGCCGGAATTTTCCCACTTGTTTCAAGCCGCAACGCCGAATTTATGCACAATGAAGTTCCCGGCGTTCGTGTAACTCAAGACATTTTAGACCGTATGCGAATCGCTTCCGAAAAAAGCAAAGAACACGCCCAAGAAGAAGGTTTGCTGATCGCCCGCGAATCTTTGGAAGAAATCAAAGATGAAATCCAAGGCGTTCAAGTTTCCGCACCTTTCGGCAAAGTAAAATATGCACTTAAAGTTTTTGATGTTCTGCCACAATTTGCCAATAAAAATGAAGTGGTTAAAGCAACCTAAATCTGCTTATCACAAATCAAAGGGTTACAACTATGAAAAAATCAATCCCAATTTTTATTTTAACCCTTTTTCTATCGTCAATTATTTCTGCTAAAGATTTGCGAAAGTCGGCAGAAGAAAATCCGCTTGACTGTGCTTTTTATTTGCTCACAAAAGATAAAGGAGATATCAATGCTGAAACCTTAGCACAAGTATATTTTGATATTGGAAATTTTGATAAAGCAATTAAAAGTTTGGATTTTGAAACCAATGATTATTCAAAATTAATGTGGCTATCACATTATTCTGAAAAATTAATCAAACAAAACAAATACAAACCTGCAAACAAATTTCTAGACAAGGCATTATCTATTTTAAGGGCTGATGAAGATTCCGACTGGGAAAATTCTTACACCCAATCAATAGCCTATAGCTTGGCAAAATCGAATAGAGAAAAAGAAGCATTGGAAATTTCTTCTCATCAAGAAGGAAATTTTTATCAAGTTTTAGTTCTAAATACAATCGGGAAAGCCTTGTTCGATAAAGGAAATAAGGAAAAATCTCTATATTATTTTGACAAATCATATAGACTGCTTGAGTTAAACTCCGAGAATCTTTTTGAAGCAAGCCAAATCGGTTCTTTCTTTGCAAAGTTAAACCAACCTAAAAGGGCAGTTGAAATAGCTGATTTGATTGAGCAAAAACTCATCAATTCCTAAGATAATGAATATCAATTATTAGCGATTAGTAACATATACATCAGTTTAGGAAATACGGATAAAATTGAAGAATTATGGAATAAATATGGTGACTTGAACGACATTTGGCAAATTAATCAGTTATTGGAAATCTTCATAAATAACGGTTATGAAGATAAAGCATTGCCTTACTTAAATAAACTAGCAAATTCAAAAGAATTTCTACAAAGCAACGGTCAAAATATAACACAACATTATTTGCATATTGGCGATATTGAAATGGCAAAAACAGTTGCCAAAATGATGTCTAAGGCACCCGATAATTATTCACAACAGAAATCCCTGATATTAGTTGCAGATTGGTATATAAAAAACTCTGAGATTTCAAAAGCATTGGAAATTCTTGATTTTGCATATCAAAAAGCCAACAAAATTACATATGTCCATCTTGGTCACGACAGTATTGGAGCCTCCGCAGGTTCTCGGAAAGAAATTTATTTACGGGATATTTATCAGCAATTGATGAAACTCAAGCAATACGATAAAGCCTACAAAGTAATTAACTCAATTGGCAGCGAACAAGATGATGCTAAAGAATTTTTAGCTGAACAATTGATTGATTTTGCGAGTCAACAAGCAGGTTCATTATCGAGAAAACAAATTGAAAATATCCTTATCCAAGCACAGAAACTTGTTGATGAAAATTCTGATTATTTTGAACTTAGAATCAAATTACTTTTAGCAGATGTATATGTAAAATTAGGCGATAACAACAAAGCAATTGATTTAATCGCCGAAGCATTAACGATGGCAAATGAGTCTTGTTGCTATCAAGATGATATTTTGCTCGAAGCGGGTAAGATATTTGATAGCAACAATTTAAAGACAAATCCAAAATTGAAGAAAGCCTTACATTTGATAATTAAAGAAGAGCTAAGTTGAAAATCTATTGCAAATTTCCCTTGATGTAACGTCTAATTCATTGGCACTCTATAACAGAAAAAGGAAAATTCACATTATGAAAATCATCTACATTTTAATCGCAATTTTAGGTTTGTCAGTTTTTGCAATGGCTGGCGACGGTGAATTTCGTAATTCATCTGGAAACACTATCGGTTATTTACGAGGCGATTCGGTTCGGAACTCTTCGAGTAACACGATCGGTTATTTCAAAGATAATGGTGATGTGCGGAATGCAAGCGGAAATACAATCGGTTACATCAAAAGCGACGGCGAAATCCGCAACAGCAGTTCAAACAGTATGGGAAAAGTTAAATCTGACGGAACTGTTGTAAACAGTAGCGGAAATAC
>JBGTHN010000002.1:0-6346 GCA_041746235.1 Pyrinomonadaceae bacterium
GCACGCATAATGTATGTGAAATTTGCGGGCAGACGGAACGGATAATCATACATAACGTCTGCTAGATCGTAGGTTAATTCTTTGAAATTTACGTCTTTTAATTTCAAATCTAAATGAAATTCAAACATACGACGGACGACGGGACGAACCATTTCGGGGTCTGAACCGGGTTTTAAGAAATCCAGATCAATTAAATCTTGTGCGATTCCGTCTGGGTCTTTGCTGACGACGTGGAAAAATGCGTCAATCATTTTTGCTTGAAGTTTTGGTGTGATGCGTCCGACCATTCCGAAATCGAAAAATGCGAGCCTTCCGTCGGGCATTACGAGCAAGTTTCCGGGATGCGGATCGGCGTGGAAAAATCCATCTTCGAGAAGTTGTTTGAGATAAGTTTTTATGAGCAGACGATTAACTTTTTCGGGCGAAATTCCCCTCGCTTTTAGTTTGTCCAGTTCGATGACTTTATCGCCGTAGATAAATTCCATCGTCAGAACTTTTGCGGTGGTCGCTTCCCAATAAATCGTCGGAACGTGGATGTTTGTCCAGTCTTTGAAACTTTCCCGAAAGCGATCTGCGTTGCGACCTTCCGAAGCGTAATCCATTTCTTCGTGAATCGTTTCGTCAAATTCTCTGAGCATTCCAGCCCAATCTGCGTTTTCATTAAGGCTCGGAAAACGCTCGGCGAATTTGGCGATCTTTCGCATAATTTCGACATCGCCTTTGATTATGCCGTCGAGATTCGGGCGTTGAACTTTGACCGCAACCGTTTCGCCTGTTTTTAATTTCGCACGATAAACTTGTCCGAGACTTGCCGCCGCCACAGGTTCATACTCAAATTCGTCATAAACATCCGAAATTTTTTGTCCTAATTCTTTTTCGATCCGTGCAAAGGCAACTTCATTTGGAAATGCCGGAACATCATCAACCAGAGTTCCGAGTTCTTTAACAAATGGCAAAGGCAAAAGGTCTGCACGAGTTCCCAACGCTTGCCCGATCTTGATAAATGTCGGACCGAGTTTGATGATCTCATCTTTGAGCCAAAGTCCTTGTTTTTCTTGTCGTGCTTCTTTATTTTGTTCGCTTCCAACAAAGATTTTTTGCAAAATTAAAATAAATGTGTGAAAAAACCAGAGTTTTACCGCATAAAATTTCTCACCCAAAACTGCCAACCAACTTAGTTGTTTTGCGTTTTCAAGACGTGCTTCCTTAACTTTTAAATGTTGTTTGCGGTGCAGATCGTATTGATCGAGATATAGATAAAGCGAGAGCATTCCGATAACACGAGAAACTTTTCCAAGCCGCAACCAACCACGCAAGCCTTGATAGCTTTTCTCAATACCTTCTTCTGAAACGGTCAGATCGCGTTCTTTGGCGACAAGTTCTTCATTAGAAACCTTTTTTGTAAACGGAACTTCATCTGCTTTCACAAGCATCTGATTTCCATTTTCGCCCAAACCATTGATGCCCAACAATTTTGCATCCGCCGAAATCTCTTTCAGTTCCGCCAAAGCCGCTTCTTTATTTTTCAAAACCGTTCCCTGCTTGTTCTCGCTCATAAATTTTCCTCAAAACCATTCTATCATTTAGAGGCAAAAAGGCTAGAATAGTTTGCACTACCTTTCACAAACAAATATCGGTCAGATCAAAACGGAGTTTGTTAAATCTGCTGAAAAAAAGCGTTAATTTATTTTATTATTTGAGAAGAATCGTAAATGCAATTGGCGTTAGATTGGAGAGCGACTTTTCGGTTTCGGTAAAATGTTGCTGTTCAAATTTCACCTTTTTGTTCAACCACATCACGGTTTAATAAAGTTCCGATAAGGTGTTGCTCTCCAATTTTTTTATATTGAATATCGTGTCGCAAAAACCGAAGTCTGAAAAATATTCAGACTTGCGGAATTTTGCGGTTTTAGTAAAAACTTTACGTTTTTACTTATGTGAGATGTGAGTTCCTTCTGTCTAAAAGGAACTTGTGTGCTGTTGTCCTTGGCATTTACGGATAGGATTTGTTGGTAGGCTCGGCGTTGGATGTAAACTGTCGTAACCAAAAGGCAGACCAAAGACTCTAGCACGAATCCAACGGATAATCTTGTTAAAT
Organism: Pyrinomonadaceae bacterium; assembly: GCA_041746235.1. Lineage (GTDB taxonomy): Bacteria > Acidobacteriota > Blastocatellia > Pyrinomonadales > Pyrinomonadaceae > Aridibacter. The sequence goes on from JBGTHN010000002.1 coordinate 2,099, forward strand.
TTTTCCAAGTTATTATCTTCATTGTTTACGATTATCGTGTTTTTTGTTTTTTGTTTGAACGTGATGAGTGCCGTTTGGATTTTAGGCGAGGGCGGAAGGGGTTGTGTGGTATTCCACAGTTTTTAATTACGCTTTTGATAAAGTGAAGATCATTCCTTTTTGTTTTGCTTTTTTCCAACCGATTTCGGCTTCGATGAGTTTTGCTCTAGCGTTTATATTGGCAAGTCCGCGTCCTTTTCTAGTTTTTTCGGGATTAAAAGGCTTTGCATTATCTTCAATTCTTAACACAAAACCTTTTTCGACAAAAATTTCCGCCCTCATAATGATTTTGGTTGCGTCGGAATGACGGACGATATTGCTTAAGACTTCTTGAGCAATGCGATAAACCTGGAGTTGTTCGGAGCGTGAAAGATTCAGATTTTTTTCTAAATCTTCCGGTGCGATAAATTCGTGTTCGATTTCCTGTCCTTTTGAGACCTGTTCAACCGAATTTCCCAAAGCCCATTCAAGTGCAGCGGCAAATCCTATGTTTTCTAAAACCGAAGGACTTAAATCTTCGCAGATACGGCGAATTTCGTCGGACACATTTTCGATTTCGGTGCGAAATTCACCGGCTTTTTCGCTTGGAACTTCGTCCGCCATAAGAATAAGATGACGCAGATCCGCTAATGTCTGGTCGTGCAAGTCGCGTGAAATTCGGTGGCGTTCACGTTCCGCTTCGTTGGCAAGACTAAGCCGTGCATTATTTAATTCTTCATTTGTGAGGACAAGTTCTTTACTTGTTTGAAAAATTTTGCGTTGCGAGAAAATTGCCCAGATCAATGCAGCAAGAGCGATGACCAGCAAAATGAAAAGAATTGTCGGAACTACGGGAAAAGGTGCTTGTTCAACTGTGAAATCAAAAGTTAAAGGCTCGGAAGCAAAAAGATTTTTATCATAAGCACGCATCTCTACACGATATTTATCAGGTGCAAGATTATCCATCAAAAACTGCGAATCTTCAGAGAATTTTTTGTCTATAAGTTCATTATTACTATTGAAAAGTAGAAACGAGTATTGGAATTGTTCTGGAAATGTGCGACTGCTGATGGCGACAACATCAACCGAAAGACTGTTTTGCGGATAATTTAGATTGATTCCTGTTTTTAATTCGCTTGATTGGTGTATGCGTTGGCTTAAAATTCTATTTGGCACGAGAAGCGGGCGTATTTTGCTTGTGTCATATCGGACGATTCCAAGATTTGTTCCGATTAAAAGTGAATTTTCGGAAAGAGGAAGAATTTCAAAAATATTTTGTGAAGCAAGACCTTGTTCGATGTCTATACGAGATGAAATCCAACCAAAGTTTTCATCGGAAGTTAGTGTAAATAAACCGTTTTCAGTCGCACACCAAACCCGCAATTTTCCGTTTATGTCTTTTTGTGTAAAAACATCACGGGCATTTTGGTTTGCCAGAACTATCTGTAATTCGCCATTTTTGTATAGATACAAACCTTTATCGGTAGCAAACCAAATTCCATCTGTTTCATTACCGTTGATTGCCTGGACAGCGTTGCCGTTCAGCTCTTGTAATTCCGGTTTTGGAGTAACTTTTTTGCCGTCATAAATAAAAATGCCTTTTTTAATTGTGCCGAGCCATAAATATTTGTCGTTTTCGTTATAAAGGCTGATGATCTTTGGTTCTGACATCAAACTTGATTCATTGGAACCTGTTTTTTTTAAACCCTTGCCAAAGGATAAAAAATAAGTTTCGCCTTGAAATTGTTCAATTGCCCGAATGTCTTCATCTTCTAAAAGTGTTTCTGTAGTCTTATTTATCGAACTTAAATTATTTGCTGTGCCGACGAGTAAACCCTGATCTTCAGTTTCCGAAATTGCATAAATCCTTCTTTTTTCAAACCCTTTTACTGTTTGCCAAGCGTCTTTGGCTTCATCAAATTCGTATAAACCGCGATTTGTTCCGGCATACATTTTGCCGTTTTTGGAAAGAAAAAGTGTGCGGACATAGTTGCTTTGGACATCTTCGGAAATCGCTTCGTTGCGTGGACTTTTGGGATCATAACGATTAACTCCTTTGTCCGTTCCAAACCAAATTACGCCTTCACGATCAACAAAAGTTGCCAAAATTTTATTTGAACGCAAACCGCCGGAAGTGTTTTCAAATGTAAACCTTTGGCTAAGTTTCTGTTCCTTAAAATAAAATGCACCGCGTCCGTCTGTGCCAACCCAAACTTCATTGTTGTTATGAAAATCAATCGAATTTACCGTCCCTAGATTTTCGCCAATAGCTTTTAAATTTGGAAAAATCTCGGCATAAAAAAGTCCGCTGCCTTCGCCGGAAGATGTTGTTCCAAGCCATAAATTACCGCTTTTATCTCTTTTTAACAGATTGATAAAAAACGGACGCGGACGGGTGATAAATTGTTCCGCTTTACCATTTTGAAGTTTGAGCAAACCGCTGTTAAAAGTGGCGATATATAGTTCGTTATTAATTTTTGAAATGCCCCGAAGCGGCAGAGAACTTCGTAAAATCGTTTCCGTTTTTACCGAATTTTCACTTTTTGTAATTTTAAATATCGTTCCGTTTGAAGCTGTTAGATAAACTATTTCACCATCAACAAAAATCGAATTTATTATAAAGTTAGCAGTTTCTTGAATTGGTTGAAAAAAATTATCTTTGTAAAAAAAGCCGCCCTTTTCCGTGCCGATCCAAAGTGTTTCATCATTGGATGTTTGAAGTGATAAAACTCGCAGAGAAGAAAGTCCCGCTGACAAATTTGTTTGCACACGCCGTCCGTCAAACTTTGCCAAACCATTATCGGTTGCAAACCATAAAAAACCATCTTCAGTTTGGGTAATCGCATTGACTCTTTCCGAAGGCAAACCATTAAATGAACTAATTGTTCCCCATTGATGCAGGTTTAATGAAGATTGAAAGATATTTTCTTTGATCGTTGGTTCGGTTTGCGAGAAGATGTTCAAGGTCAAAAACAAAAAGACAAAAAAAGATTTGCATACGGTAATAAGGGAACAATATTTTTGGTTTTTTATTGACAATGTAATCAAGATTGAAATCGCTTTTTACTTATTTTTTCTCATCCAAAAATCTTTTGCGATCGCGTTCTATCCAATTTCCGAGGTCTTTTTCAGCTTTGTTTAATTCGTCGCTGTTGATAAGTCCGCGTTGCAGAGATTCAAAGAAGGCTCGTGTGCGGACGTTGTATGCCAGTTTGTCATACGCCTCGTTTTCCGTTCCTTCGGATAGATTTGTAAAAAGTTTTTCGTATAGATTTGCCAGACGACTTTCGACTCCGCGTTGCGAAAGTGAACATTTGCGGGCAATCGCCCAATTTGATAATCCCAAAGCCAGATAACGCAATGCTTCGGCTTCAAATTCGGTCAAAAGCGGACGTTTAAAAGAATCTTTGAATGCCGGATCAATCATATCCGCACCGTCTTCTAAAACGGTGGCGACAAACCGCAAAAATCTTGCTTCGGGGTTGTTTTTGTGTATAAACCCATAAGCCGGTTGCGGTTCAAGCGAACGTATTATTTTCCGAATTTCGTTTATATAAATTTCGTGCGGAAATTGTGTCCAGAAAATGATTTTCGCCTGTGGATATGACCGCCAGACTTTTCGTGCGGCTTTTACACCCGAAAGTTTCGGCATTTGAATATCGAAAATACAGAGTTCAGGACGTTCTTCTAGGGTTGTTGTTATTGCCATTTCACCATCTGAAACTTCGATCAGCGGTGCGTGTTCGGGAAATTCGCGTTCAAGTAATTCGCAAACATATCGGCGTTGGGCAACATTATCTTCAGCAATTAAAATGGACATAAAATCAATACAAATTTAAAAATTAAAAATCTAAAACAAAAATCACTAAGTCAGACTGTAAATTATACAGATAAACTATAAGTTAGCAATAATTGTAACCTTTGATGACAATAACTCTTTTGTTTAAGTGCAAATTTATGCTTTAATAATTTCTTATATGGGTCAAAATTGTATTTTTTGCAAAATTATCGCGGGTGAAATTCCGTCCGAATTGGTTTATGAAGATGATGTCTGCGTGGCTTTTAATGACATTAGCCCGCAATCACCGACGCATATTTTGATCATTCCAAAAGAACATATTGCTTCGATGGATAAAACTGAAAAGCAACATAAGGAAATGCTTGGACATCTTTTATTAACGGCGGCGGAAATTGCCCGCAAAAAAGGTTTTGCAGAAAAAGGGTATCGAA
>JBGTHN010000003.1:0-8645 GCA_041746235.1 Pyrinomonadaceae bacterium
GGCAATCATTTTCAGCCGTTTGAGCAAAAGTTGCAAAACAAAATGTAAGTATCAGAATCGTTATGAAGATTATTTTTATCATGATGGTTTTTCCCTCAAATTTCAATAATTATACTCATCAAAACGCTCAAGTTCATCTTCGTCTTCTTCAAAATTTTCATCAAACTCTTGCAAAAAGTTTTGTCTAAATTTTCGATCTTTATTGAGTAAGTCAGAAACAAATCTTCGTAAAGAGTCATCGTGCAAATTACTCAAAAGTTCTTTGATTTTATCGCCTATATTGACAAAATCTCCACTACGAATTTTGTAAAAGACTGCTACTTCGTGTTTGCAGACATCGCCCCAATCATAAGGGCAATCGCAAAAGTGTTCAACGATTTTTTCATCATCAATTTTGACATAAACATCGTAGATATTTGTTCCATAAGCCAATGCGTTAAATTCGCCTTCGCCAATTTGCTCGACTTTAGAAATGTCATCATCTTTAAAGTATCTATAGCCGCGTTGGACAATTTTTGCGTCAACAAATTTTTCAAAGTCTGTAAGCGTCATTTGCATAAGATGTTTAGCAATTATTATTTATTTCATAATCTCACAATAACTATATTTTTCCAAAAATCGCACAGGCATAATAACGGTTTCTTCCGCGTTCCGCTTTTGCTACTCCAAAGCCGACACGGTTATATTTTACGCGGTCTCTATCAAAAAAAGGTTTGTCATGCGTTGTGCTGAATGCCCAAATTTTTGCAAAATTATCGCCGATCAAATTGTAATTTTTAACTGTATCTAAAGCGACTGCTTCAAAATGGACTTTGTTATTTTTGTCCCAACCGTAATAGATAAGGCGTTGGCTCGCTTGATCTTTGTCTTTATGCAATTTTTTGTCGCCGAGTTCGCTGAATTTATGGACGGGATAGCCTTTGTCAATTTCCGCCATTTTATCCGCTAACCATTGACAGGCATTCGATAATCTTTCGTCTAACTGCATTGCAGGAAGATTATTATCGGCACGAATTAAATTTGTTGCGGTTAAAAAACCTTCGGTGGGTTTAATTTTATCTTTATCGGGAATTTCCGTATTCGGTTCGTTGACGGTGTAGAATTCTTTGGTCTTTTCCAAAACTATTTCGGCAATGAATTCGCCCGTTGCAATATCGTAAACACGAAAAACGACTCCTTCATAAGATTTGCCACCCGCTTTGTCGCCGGCTTTTAATAATTTTCCGCCGTTTTCCTTGCAATCACTACCAATTGTTTTTATTTCTATCGGTTGGCTGGTTGCATTTTCGATAGTAAATTTTTGAGATTCTCCCGCTTTCGTGCATTTTATTTGTCCGAAAATGTCTGTCGAAGTAGTCGCAAAAAATACTAAAGAAACAGTTGCGATCAGGACTAATTTGAATAGCGTTTTTACTTTCATTTTTTTACTTCCTTAAAGTTTGTTAAGACACTAGAAGATCATAAAATTTCTCGTGGCGTTTTCTTGCTTCCTTATAAATCTGGTGATTTTCTTGGTTAAACTCAAATCGTCTGCCGTCGGGTGGTTCAAGTTTTGCGATGTCCTCAATGTTTCCGACGTATTCCGAAGCAAGCAAAACAACTCCGCGAGAAGAAGCCTCGCGTGTTTCGGGTAAATTCATATTTTGTGCCAAAACATCACATATTATTTGCGTCCAGATCGGCGATTCCCGCAACGCTCCGCCCGAAGCAATTATTTGTTTGATTTCCAAGACCTCATTTAGTTGCTCATAAATTTCTGCAAAACGATAAGCGACAGATTCAAGTGCGGCTTGAACAATGTCAATTTTATTGTGGACGTGTTTTAAACCAATGATCGCACCTTCTGCGTCTTCGTGATAACCTGTGCTTCTTTCACCTGCGAGAAATGGCAAAAATGTAATGCCGTGTTGGTCGGGTTTGCGTTTTTCGATCTTCGCTTCCGTTTTATCATCATCTTTTTTTAAACGGAAATTTTTCTTGAGCCAACCATAAAGACCGCCGCCGTCGGACAATGCTCCGCCGATGACCATTCTTTTTCTATCAATCCGATAACACCAAAGTCCTTCGGGAATTTTCGCAGGAACTTTTCCTTCAAACGCAACCCGCATCGCTCCCGAAGTGCCGATCATCAAAGCCGCTTTATCTTTTGTAACACAATTTGCACCGATGTTATTTCCCGCACCATCACCGATTGCCAAAAACCATTTCGCATTTTTTAATAAATTCCAACGCTTTTTATATGCATCATTTAATTGAAAAGTGTCATCATCATTTTCAATAATTTCGGGCAAGTTTTCTTCGCTAATTTTCAAATAATCAAGCAATTCCTTATCCCAAATATTTCGGCGTATATCAAAAATTCCGGTTCCCGATGCCATCGAAACACTTGTTTTTAATTTGCCGAAGATTTTCAAACCAACATAATCGCAAAATGAGATCCATTTCGCAGTTTTTTCAAAAAGTTCAGCATTTTCTTTACGCAACCAAAGCAATTTTGCCGTCCAGTAACTTGAATGAAAACGGCAACCTGTTCGATTATGCGTTTCGCTTTCGTCTAATTCATCACGCAGAGTTTGAACATATTTGGCAGGACGAGTTTCTGCCCAAGCGAAAACTTTGGTTGTCGGATTTCCGTTTTTATCAATTCCCAAAATGCTGTGCCAAAATGAAGATGTGGCGGTGTATTCAACATTTTCAAACTTTGCCGGACATTTTTCTAAAACATCATTAATCGCCTGAACGATTTGCGAAAATGCTTCGTCTGCATCAATTTCAAAACCGCCATCATTTGTAGCGGTTAGAGTTCGTTCATTTTTCACCATTGTTTCCGGCAGAACATTTGCTTCCGCATCATAAATCCCCGAACGAACGCTCGATGTGCCGATATCTAATGCTAAAAAAAATGGTGGTTTCAAGGTTTTTTGTTATAAAAATGAATTTGTGTAACACAATCTTAATCTAAAATTTGTGTTAAGCAAAGATAACGCGTGCAAATTTCCATTTGATAGTTTCCATTAAAATGATAGATGTTCCAAAGAAATAATTACATTTGATGTAAAATGAAAAATGCGTATTTTGAATTGGAGCAATGAGTATGCTCGGATCAAAATACGCATTTTTGAAAACTACCATTGAAGATAATTTGGTCGTTTTTACTTTTTATTTTTTGGCGAGTTTTTCTTTGTTTGAAGCAAACGTCAGTTTAAATCTTTTTAATTTATCTTTATAAAATTCATACTCTGCTTCGTAATTCACCGATTCTTCTTCATCATTTAATTTTACGTTCGGGAAACTATAACTTAAAGTTTCATACTTTTTATCAGTTTCAACCTTTTCAGTTGGTTCGCCTTGTATTTTAATCAGGGTTTTCGGTTTTATTTCATTAGTCGCTCCGGCATTTTTAATTCCGGCGATAAGGTATCCGGCGGATTGTTTAAAACCTATAAAAACACCACTTTCGGTTGAAAAGTATTTGATCTCTTCCGTGTGGAAATGTCTTTCCTGATAACTTCTACCTATTCTGAAAACTTCGATCTCAGTGATAAAATATTTATCTTCAATTGATGGAGCCGACAATCTCATCACCTGCGTTGCCCATTTGTTATAAAAATAATAACTGACGCGACCATCATTTTCGACTCTTGGCGAATAACCTTCCTTGAGAAAGTTTTCTGCTGATTTCCTGTTTCCGAGTTCGATTCCCGCAACGCTCAATTCCGGTTTCATTTCGTTTGAATCTTGTGCCACAGCACTAAAGACGAATATGAATTGAAATATGATAAATGTCGCAACAACACTTATTACACTATAAAACTTCTTATTTTTCATATATTTATACTCTATTTCTATTAAACTAATCTGTTTTTAAAACACAAATACTTGTTTCTTGGAAAGAATGAGAGAAGCATCTAAAAAATGCTGTGATAAACATAGTTTAACAGAATAGATTGGAGAAGTTCAACATGTTTTATTGAACGATGGCGGGTTGGTTTAATTGATAGATAAATGATTTAACGGCAGAGACTTCTTCATTGTCGGGCATATCTCGCAAAAATCTTTCATAGACGGCGATGGCTTTTTTCTTGTCGCCCATATTTTCATAAATTGTTCCCAAGAATAAATAGACGACGGATTCGGTGGCGGAAAGTTGTTCGATAGCTTTTTCAAATGCCTTTGCCGCTTCGCCATTGAAATATTTTTCGTCATCTAAGTCATTAGCGGATTTTGCACTTTCTGCTTCATCTTTGAAAAGCAAAGCCAAACCCGTATATGCTTCGGGTTGAAAACCTTTTCCTTCCTTAATAGCACGATCAAATGAGGCAATTGCATCATCGTATTCTCCCATACTATTATAAATTCTACCTTCGACCGCCGATGCTTCGGGGAAAACGGGGCGAACTTTCCGAGCTTTTGCAATAATTTCCAAGGCTTTATCATAATTTTCCAAATCTGCCAAAGCACGAGCCAAACTGATGAAAGCCTCTGCATAATTTGGACGCAGACGAATTGCTTTTTCATATAATTCCACCGCTTTGTTCTTATCTTCTGACAAGATTTTTTCGGCTTGTTGAAACGCTAATTCGGCTTCATCATTTGTTTTTACCAAAGCAATTTTTGCGTCGCCTTTTTGTGCGGCAGTCAGATTTTGAGAAACTTCTTTAAATCCATCGGCACGAACGGTCAATTTTCGTATTCCTGCCATCACAGGTTTTACAACAAGTTTCCCGCTCTCGTCCGTTTCGCCTCGTCGCACGCCATCAATCCAAACAATCGCTTTCGGTTGAGTAATAACTGTAATTGTTCTGACTGATAGGCTTACATTTCCACGACGCTGTGCAAATGTATTGCCAACTGCAAATATAAAGCAAAATATAAATATAAAAACAAAACTTTTTTGACGCATTTTTCTTAAATCCTCTTTCAACACAGTAAGATTAAAAACTCTCATTGAAAAGTTGTATGCTATTGTTTTCGGAAAATTTATAAAATAGTTACCGAAAATACAAAATAAGATTTTTATTATAAAAGTGTAAAATTATTCATTTTTATTAGTTTTTACGCAATTTCACTTGACCTTTTCACTATAGAATCTATAATCTTTATTCTTGCGGCAGGGTAGCTCAGCTGGTTAGAGCGTCGGATTCATAACCCGAAGGTCGAGAGTTCAAGTCTCTCTCCCGCCACTATTAATTTTTTTTGAGGTGAGTTTTTTATTTAGAAAACTCACCTTTTTCTTTTGAAACTGTTTAGATAATTTCACGTAATTTTATTGATGTTTGAACTATTTACGTGATTCTGAGCATATTTTATTTGAACAAAATCCGAAACCGTTTTATCTTTAATAATATGAAATTCGCTTTATTTATTTTTTCCGCCCTCTTAATTTTTTCAATGAGCCAAATTACAGACGCACAAACGCCGAAGGAATTCGCCGAAATTTGGGACGCAACACACATTTCCAACAAGTTTCCTTCAAACAATCGTCACAAAGACGTTCAAAATTATCTCGAACAGTTAAAAAAACTCGGCGTTAAGGTCGAAGAAATTGGCAAATCAAACGAGAATCGAGAGATTTATCAGGTTGAATGGGGAAAAGGCAAAATAAAGGTTTTTATGTGGTCGCAAATGCACGGTGATGAACCGACGGCAACGCCAGCTTTGATGGATATGTTTGCGTTTTTGCAGACGAATCGTAAGACCAAAAAATGGGTAAAAAAATTGGAAGAAACTATCACGATCCGTGCAATTCCGATGCTCAATCCTGACGGTGCGGAAGTTTATAAACGTCGCAATGCTCAAAATATAGACATCAATCGTGACACCATAAATCTTGAAACTCCCGAAGCACGCCTTTTATTAAAAATGCGAAACGAATGGATTCCCGACATCGGTTTTAATCTGCATAATCAACAAGAATTAACAACCGTTGGAGAAACAACAAATCAAGCATCAATCTCAGTTTTAGCCGTCGCCGCAAATCCCGAAACTCCGCTTTCAGACGGACAAAAACGCAATCGGCGAATCACTTCGTTGATAATTCAGGCACTCGAACAATTCATCAAAGGCAACATCGGACGCTACGACGACAGCTACACACCAAACGCTTTCGGCGACACATTTTCCGATCTCGGAACGCCCGTCATACTCATCGAAACAGGCGGTTTGCATGAAAAAGATGAAATGTATCTCGTCAAACTAAATTTCGTCGTATATTTAACCGCTCTACAATCGCTCGTTGACGGAAGCGAAAAAACTGCCGATGTGCAGATTTACGAAAATCTACCCGAAAACAGCGACGGAAGATTACACAATTTTATGTTCCGCAATGCAACCGTCGTCCAATTCGTCAATCCCGAAAAAGACACGGAATCCGAAGAAACAGGCGAAGAAACCGAACCAAAAAAGATATTCAAACCATTCGTCGCCGATGTTGCCGTCCAAAGAGTCCGTCGCCGTGCCGAATTCAAAAATCCGCCAACTCACGTCAGCCGAATCGGTGATCTAAAAACTCACAGAGGCTTAACCGAATTCGACGTTAAAAACTATTACATAATCACCGACAACGGATTTCTGCAAGAAGGAACTTACGGCAAACTCCTCTTTTACAAAATGGAAAGAAAAATAGATTGGCAATCAGAAGATTTTATAAATAAATTCCCGCCCGATGCAGTTTTTTCAAATGGCGAATGGTTGAAACCTCTGCCGAAGTAGTTTGTAAAGTTTTAATTTGGTATAGCAAATCGTTTGATGCTTTCCGAAAAGGCTTTGTTGGCTTGGGCAAATCCTTAAATGAAGCAGAAAGTTACAAATAACAACTGAGATTTTGACTTTTATCAGGGGGAATTTTTTCTTGTGTTTGATTTTATTTAAGTGCTATACTTATCGGCAATTAAATCCGAAACTATTCATCCTAATTCACAGGAGATTCTTATGTCACCTATATCAAATGTATTAAATACGATTAGCGAATCGTTATCACGGGGGAAATTTTATCAAATCAATCGTCTAATTGGTTTGATAATTTGTAGCATCAGTATTGGTTTAACGGTCAATGCCGCTCCGGCAGACCTTGATCCTACCTTCGGAAATGGCGGGAAAGTTATTTCAAGCCCTGATGGCTCCCAATCAACTTTAGGTTACGGAATGGCACTTCAGGCGGATGGAAAAATTGTCAGAGTAGGCACTAAAAATCCCTCTACAGCAGGAGGTGCAGTTGTCGCTAGATATAATTCTGACGGAAGTTTGGACACGACTTTCGGCAATAATGGCTGGACTTCCATAACATACGGTGGTGATCGAGAAACGGCAAGTTCGGTTGCAATACAGGCAGATGGGAAGATAGTTATCGGTGGACAAACCATACTACCCGGTGGAAATCAAGATCTATCCATTGCCAGATTCAATTCGGATGGCTCTCTCGATACAACCTTTAGTGACGATGGTAAAGTAACCGTCGGATTCACTTCTCCGAATGGTGGAAATACTATTGATTGGTTTGGTTCACTGAAAGTGGGAAATGATGGGAAAATAGTTTTTGGTGGGGAGTATAGTGGGTTTAACACAAGCTACATTAATACAATTGGAAGATTAAACTCGGATGGTTCACTTGATTCAACTTTTGGAACGGGTGGCAAAGTGGTTGGAGGAAACGCTACCGGTGTCTTAAATGATCTGATAGTTCAACCGGACGGATCAATTGTGACTGCCGGTAATGTATCCAATCAAACAAATTCTTTAATGTTAGCCATAAAATACAATAACAATGGCAGTCAAGGATGGGTATATTCTCAATACCAGGACTTTGGAGTTCCGATAGGATTATATGGGATTACGGCACAAACTGACGGAAAGGTAATTATCGTCGGATCAAAAGCCGGAAAAATTTCTGTTACACGACTAACTTCGACCGGAGGCGTGGATGCTTCGTTTAGTCAATCTACGATTCTGCCCGATGGAAGGGGGAGAAAGGTTACGGTTCAGCCGGACGGAAAAGTTGTTGTTACAGCAAGTGTTAGTGGTGTTGTAAACGGTGGCTTCTCTTTAATTAGATTTAACTCGGACGGCACTCTGGATACAAGTTTCGGTATTGGTGGAATAGTTTCTACCGACTCTGTCGGTGGAATAAATGAAGTTATTATTCAACCGGATGGAAAGATACTTGCTGGCGGTGCTACAAATAATTATTTCACGACGGTGCGTTATATAGGCGGAAATGCCGTTCCAATTAACACGAATTATGATTTCGATGGTGATGAGCGGACTGATTTTGTAATCTTCCGACCAACTGAAAATAAATGGTATATCTTAAAGAGTTCTGATTTTACGGTTATTCAAACGGTTTTTGGAACAAACGGAGATATTCTTGTTCCGGCTGATTTTGACGGGGACGCAAAAACCGATTTGAGTATTTTCCGACCTTCAACCGGACACTGGTGGTATCAATCCAGTATTGATAATATTCAACGTGCCGTTCAATGGGGACAAGCAGGTGATATTCCGAGACCATCGGATTTTGATGGCGATGGCAAAGCTGATTTTGTGATTTATCGTCCATCGGAAACCAATTGGTATCGGTATGGTTCAACCGGACAAGTTTCCGTTAATCAATTTGGTTCAGCCGGAGATAAACCTTTGATCGCTGATTT
>JBGTHN010000004.1:0-2661 GCA_041746235.1 Pyrinomonadaceae bacterium
TGGTGGTGCAGTGTTACTAGGTGGAGCTTTTGATGCGAAATCTTTTAATTTATCAACGCCAGTCGGTTCAGTTTTCTCGCTTGTTTCTTGATTAACATCAGAGTCGTCATTTTTCCTTTTGTTAAAAAATTCAGCAATTGCTTCTGTGTTGTTATATGTTTTGCCGGAATATGTCGCCCGGTTAATCGGTTCGCTCTTTTCTCCTTTGAGTGCATTCATCGCATATTTGTTGTCTTGATTGGCAGTGCTTTTAGCAAATGAAAGCCAAGAATTTCCCCGTGTTTTATCAACCATTAATTCAAGAGGTATTTCATTCAAAAACTGCGAAGGTTCGGAAACCATTTCGCTTCCATAAACTCTGCGGCGGGTTGAATGTGTAATATACAAAACTTTTTCCGCTCTCGTGATTGCCACATAAGCAAGCCTTCGTTCTTCTTCAAGTTCAAGCGGGTCATTGATACTTCGGGCGTGCGGGAAAATTCCGTCTTCCAAACCGACCAGAAAAACGACAGGAAATTCCAGACCTTTGGCGGCGTGAACCGTCATCAAAGTTACCGAAGCATCACGATCATATTTGTCTGTATCGGACGAAAGTGCGGCGTGGTCAATAAAATCCCGCAAACCGTTTTCTTCCTGTTTATCATAATCAACTGCCGCATTTACTAATTCATCGAGGTTTGCGATGCGACTCTCGGATTCTTCGGAATTTTCTTCCTTAAGCATAAACATATAACCCGTTTTTTCGATGGCGTGAATGACGACATCGGTTACAGGTCTGTCGGATTCTGCGACTTCTTTAACTTTCGCTTGCAAACCTTCGATAATTCCTTTGAAAAGTTTTAATGATTTTATTGCTCTCGGAGTAAGATTCAACGGTTGATCGTATTTTTCATCGGTTAAAATCTCAACCGCTTCCCAGAGTGAAACACCTAAATCTTTCGCACGAACATTCAATTCGTCCAGAGATGTTTTTCCCAAACCTCTTGTCGGAGTATTTACCACACGCATAAATGCAACATCATCAAACGGGTTTAATGTGAGTTTGAGATAACCAACAATGTCTTTTATTTCCGCTCGTTCATAAAAAGAAAATCCGCCGACGATATTGTAATTGATACGCATTTTTCGCAGAGATTCTTCAAAAATACGAGATTGAGCATTTGTTCTGTAAAGCACTGCGACTTTATTTTTCGGACTCAAACGAAGTTGGTCATAGATCATCGAAGATACAAATTTTCCTTCCTGATCGGCATCGAACGCTTGAAAATAAAATATCTTTTCGCCACCCGCATTTTCCGTCCAGAGTTTTTTCTCCTTGCGTCCCTGATTATTGGAAATAACCGCATCGGCGACATCCAAAATGGTTTGAGTCGAACGATAATTTTGTTCAAGCAAAACTGTTTTCGCATCTGGAAAATGATCTTCAAAATCCAAAATGTTGCGAATATCCGCCATTCTAAAGCCGTAGATAGATTGTGCGTCATCGCCAACAACGCATATATTTTGCTGTTTCTCGGTCAGATATTTTACCAAAGCGAACTGCAAAGGATTCGTATCTTGATATTCGTCAACCAAAATATATTTGAATTTATTGTTGTATTTCTCTCGAACTTCGGGAACTTTCCGCAACATACGAACTGTTTTTATTAACAGATCGTCAAAATCCAAAGCGTTCGCATTATTCAGACGCTCTTCATACATTTTGAAAACTCTGGCGATCGCCGCCCGTTTTTCGTCAGCATATTCAACCTGCGAAGCATACATTTCGTAATCTTCACCTTTGTTTTTTGAACGACTGATGGCAAATAAAACCTGTCTCGGTGATAAATTTTTCGGGTCTAAACCCAAATCTTTTATGCAACCGCGAATCACTTTGCTAGAATCATCGGTATCGTAAATTGTAAATGAACGAGTATAACCTTCTTGCAATTGCTCTATGTCCTGTCGCAACAAACGGACGCAAAGACTGTGAAACGTCGAGATCAGAGGTGCAGAGGGAAGTTGTTGACCTTTCAAAATTTCATTGATTCGCTCACGCATCTCGCCCGCCGCTTTATTTGTAAATGTAACCGCTAAAATATTATGAGGAGGAACTTGTTTCTCCATTATTAAATAAGCGATGCGAATCGTTATTACACGGGTTTTCCCCGAACCTGCACCTGCTAAAACTAGCAAAGGTCCTTCGGTTTGTTTTACCGCTTCGAGTTGTTTCGGATTGAGCGTTGATAAAATATCCATAAGTATAAATCGTTCAAAATTTTTTGAATTTCAATGGTAAATCTTTGCTGTTTGAGCGTCAAAGATGAAAATAGATTGACATTTCTAAGACATATTGAATAATGAAAATGTGGTATTAAATGTTGGATGAAAAAAAATATGATGATTTGTTGATGACGACTTTGCCGAGAGTTATTGAAAATGAACAAGAACTTGAAGCGATGGAAAATGTTATCAGTCAACTTCTTTCTAAGGGCGAACATATTTCGCCCGAAGAAGAAAAGTTACTTGTTTTAGTGTCGAATTTGGTTGAAGACTACGAAGACGAAATCTATCCGATGCCGGATGTTTCACCGAATGAAGTGCTAAAACATTTGATCGAAGAAAATGATTTGAAACAAAAAGATTTACTCCCAATTTTCGGTTCAAGCGGAATTGCGTCCG
>JBGTHN010000005.1:0-3335 GCA_041746235.1 Pyrinomonadaceae bacterium
ATAATTACAAATGGCAAATTCGGACACAATTCTTGCTTGATGCACTGCTCATCACTTGGTTAATGTGGCGAACCGGCGATCTAACATCGCCCTATTTGACGCTTTACATAATTTTGATAAGTGTTGCAAGTTTGTTTCTTAGCGGACGCGGAACGATTTTGATCGCAGTTTTATGCGTCCTCCTTTTCACATTTATATCCGTTTTGGTCTCGACCGAAGTTATTTTCTCTTATGGAAGAATTCTGGAAAGCACAAAATCAATTCAAATAATCGGTTTTCATACCGTCGCCTTTTTAGTCGTCGGTTTGCTTTCATCACGTCTGGCAGAAAGATACGTTTCAGGCGAAAAGCTAAAAGAAACCACAAAAACTCTGGCTGATCTGCGTGTTCTGCACGAAAGAATCATTGAATCAATCGGTTCGGGACTTATTACGATTGATCTTCAAGGAACTATCTACACATTTAACAAAGCGGCAGAGGAGATCACCGGACACAAAGCGACAGAGATGCGTGGAAAATCAATTTATCTTCTGCTTGGTGATATTGGACGCGAGATCGGTGAGTCACTTATGGCAAATGAAAACAATGAAATTCAGCCGCGTTATGAGATCGGATTTACAACGCCGGATGGATTTGTTGTTCAACTTGGTTATGGGATTTCGCCGCTTTATGCAGAAGATGGTGAAAAGACTGGTTTAATCGTAACTTTTCAAGATTTGACCGATATACGTTCGATGGAAGAAAGTGTGCGTCGAAAAGATCGTTTGGCGGCGGTTGGAAGAGTTGCCGCCGGACTTGCACACGAAATTCGTAATCCGCTCGGTGCAATGCGTGGAGCGATTCAAGTTTTGGAAAGTCAGACGGAAAAAGAAACGGCACAGGCGAGTTTGATGGATATAATTTTGCGTGAATCAGATCGTCTTAATCAAATCATTTCAAATTTTTTGAAATACGCCCGTCCGCAAGTTACAAATTTTGCCGATGTGGATGTAAAGGAAGCTATCGAAGATACATTTACGCTTTTGCAGCACAGTCCCGACATTCAACCGAATCATATTTTGGAAGCAGATCTGCCCGATAAACCGATCGTTATTTCGGCGGATGTATCGCAACTTAAACAAATCTTTTGGAATCTGGCGAGAAATTCCATCCAAGCGATGACCGACGGCGGTGAATTTAGAATAAAACTACGAAAATTAAAAAATAATCGTATCCGCATTATTTTTTCCGATACGGGTTGCGGAATGAAGCAGGAACAGGTTGAACAACTTTTTGAACCGTTTTCAAAATCCACAACCGGCGGAACAGGTTTGGGACTTTCGATCGTTTATCAGATCATACGTGACCACAACGGCACAATATATGTCAGCAGTAAAGAAGGTGCGGGAACACAAACTACAATCGAACTCCCGACGGATTACGCAAGAAAAACTTTGCCCGATGAAATTAATGAAAATGGGTTAGAAAACTCAAGTTCACGGATCGGATCGCTTTTAAATATTAAAAAAGATGATGAAGTATCAAAGCAACAATTTTGACTGTGATAATGGTTATTTACATTCGTAACTATTTACATACTTAACTTTAACCGACTGTTAACAAATAAATAAAACGGTGTTTTCGATAAATGTAAACAAGATCAAAGCTGCAATAAACAATTTTTTTCTTGAAATTTTACGTAAATTTCTTAAGAATAGTAATAGCAATAGTTTTTTCTACGTTGCTTAACAATCATTCAAATAAACTAATCCCCAAAAACATTTCGTTTCAAATTAGATACCTTTTTCCAAATGGCAAATATATTAATCGTTGATGATGAACAAAGTTACAGACAATTACTTGGTCTGGTTTTTGAAGGTCAGGGACACCGTATTCGTGTCGGTAAGAACGGACGCGAAGCACTTGAACTGCTTAATGAAGAACCTGCCGACGTAATAATTTCCGATGTCCGTATGCCCGATATGGACGGCATTGCACTTTTGCGTGAAGCGAGAGAAATTATGCCCGATATTGGCGTAATTTTGATGACTGCTTTTGCAACCGTTGATAATGCTCGTGATGCGTTTATTCTCGGTGCGGATGATTTTATTCAAAAACCTTTTGACGTTGAAGAATTAAAACTGATCGTTAAAAAGACGCTTGAAAAACAGGAACTCATTAACGAGAATCGTGCTTTTAAAAGAGCTCAAAGAGAAAAAGGAAGCATCAAAAATATCGTCGGCGACTCCGACAAAATGCAGGCGATATTTCAAATGATCGAAACGGTTGCCGAAGTTCAATCAACCGTTCTTGTAACAGGCGAATCGGGAACGGGTAAAGAATTGGTCGCCCGTGCGATCCACGATCTAAGCCCGCGTGCCGAAAAACCTTTTATCTCAATAAACTGCGGTGCATTTACCGAAACTTTGCTCGAATCCGAATTGTTCGGTTACGTTAAAGGTGCATTTACCGGTGCGAACACAAATCGCAAAGGTTTATTTGAAGCCGCCAACGACGGGACAATATTCCTTGATGAGATTGGCGAAATGTCCACAGCAATGCAGGTTAAACTTTTGCGTGTTCTGCAAGAAAGAAAAGTTCGTCCGGTTGGAGCTCACGATGAAATGGCGATTGATGCAAGAGTTATTGCCGCTACAAATCGTGATTTGAAAGCAATGACCGAGGACGGAAGTTTCCGCGAAGATCTGTTTTACAGAATCTCGGTTATCCCGATGCACTTGCCGCCTCTGCGTGAAAGAACCGAAGACATTCCAAAATTGGCAAAACACTTTGTGCAAAAGTTTTGTAATCAAACCGGACGAAATGTTTCTATTTCCGACAAAGTAATGCAGATGTTGGAAAATTACGCATGGCACGGAAATGTCCGCGAACTTGAACATACGATCGAACGTGCGGTTGCCCTTGAAAGAGAAGAGGAAATCCAACCCGAAAGACTTCCCGACCACATTACAAACTACAATCCAGCCAGAATAAAAGCCGAATTCGATCTACCCGAAGAAGGCATCAATCTAACAACACATCTTGGAAATCTGGAAAAAACTTACGTTGTTGAAGCACTTCGCCAATCGAGTGGCAATCAGACGAGAGCCGCTGAACTTTTGCAAATGCCCGTTCGTTCACTTCGGCATTTATTGGATAAACACAATATCCGCTCACTTTCGGCACAGATGCGAGGTTCTAATGATTGATAAAAATAAAAAACATTTAGTACTCTGTAAATTAAATTATTTAACAAGTTAACTCCGTGTGCAACTTTTAGATAGCAAAGAGTTTTGATAATTGAAGTGGTTGAATGCCTTGTTTTTGACATAACACCACACCAATTGTGTGTGCTA
>JBGTHN010000006.1:0-5292 GCA_041746235.1 Pyrinomonadaceae bacterium
TTTATCAGAGTTCGGCTAAAGCTATTCGGATGATTGATTTTTATTTTTAATTTTGGCTAAAGCCGAAGTCTTTTCTGCAACTTGCCCGTCGGCTAAAGCACGACGGCAATTGATAAAGAAAACAGTTGGCTTATCCGTTAATTCGTATTTTAGCCGACGGACTTTAATCAAATAAAGTTTTCCGGCTTTAGCCGAATGGTAATTGATAAGAAAAAATTCAAATTGTGTAACATCATTCAATAATATTGCGTAATAACTTGCATAAAGAAGGGAATAGAAGTTAGAGTTTCCTATATTACAAGTTATGAATTCAGATGAAATAATCGGTCAAATTCTTGACGGAAAATATAGTATCGAAAAACAACTCGGCAAAGGCGGGATGGGAACGGTCTATCTTTCGACGCATATTGGAACGGGAAGACCTGTTGCGTTAAAGGTTATCGCACCAGACTTTATGAAACGTGCGGAATTTGTCGAAAGATTTCGCCGTGAAGCAAAAGCAGCGGGACGACTTCGCCATCCGAATGTTGTTGATGTTACGGATTTCGGTTTTGCTCAAAATGAACGAGGCGAAGATGTCGCTTACCTCGTGATGGAATATCTCGACGGTTGCACGCTCGGCGAAGTTCTTGATGAAGAGAAAAAACTGCCCGTTTCATTTACGATTGATATTCTTGAACAGGTTTGCTCGGCAGTTGAAGAAGCACATAAACAGGGAATTATTCATCGTGATCTAAAACCTGATAATATCTGGCTCGAACCAAATCTGCGTGGCGGTTACACGGTCAAAGTTCTCGATTTCGGAATCGCCAAACTCGAAGAAGCACAACTTGCAGAAATCGCCGAAAGTGTTGAAATTCCATACAGCGGAAATTCAGACACGAAACTTGAACAAAATAAAAACACTTTAGCCGACGAAAGCCAATCGGAAACCATTGCGGATAAAAAGAATTCGACAATGATCTCCGAAAACGCAACGATGGCTTTGATCGAAGAATCAAAAACTCTGGTTTCGGAAAATTCCGAAGCCGGAACGATGATTCAGGAAAATGTTTCAAATTCAGCCGATAATTCCGAAGCCGGAACACAAATAATTCAGCCAATTCAATCTAAAACATCAAAAGAAGTTAGTTTAGAAGATGGAACGGCAATTCTTCCCGCCAATCAAACCCAAGCGATTGAAGAAGTTGACATCAAAGGAACAAAGGTTATTACCGCAGATGATGATACGGACAAATCCTTATTGAGATCGCCTTCGACGACAAATCTAACTCGCGTCGGTGCGGTTTTAGGAACACCGCTTTATATGTCGCCCGAACAATGCAAAGGCGAAAAATTAACTCCGCGTTCCGATATTTATTCATTAGCCGTAATTATTTATCAAATGCTTTCAGGTGATCTTCCGTTCAAAGGTGATTATGTGAAGGTTATGGACGGTCATAAAACACAAGAACCGCCACCTTTGAAAACGAAAAGAGTTCCGAGAAAATTAAAAGCGATCGTGATGCAGGCGTTGTCGAAGGATCATAAGGATCGTCCCGAATCTGCCGAAGCGTTTGCTAATAAAGTGCGGGCAAATTCCGAAGGAATCGGTGCATTATTGCGAAGAAGTCTGGTAATTTACGGCGAGAATCTTCCCAAAATCCTTTTGCTGACAGTTTTGACTTTTTTACCGTTGATAATTTTGACTTTGCTGAAAACCGGATATGGAATATTGGATGGATTTGATGTATTTAATTCAGGTTTTAGCCGTCCTGTCATTCTAGGTTTATTCGAATTTTTCAATTTCTTTATTTCCATCGTTACATCGGCATTTCTCGTTGGAATGATGACGTGGATAATTGCTCAATATCTGGCTTTTCCATTACGTCCGATAAGTTTGCGTTCGGCATTTAAAGAAGTTAAAAGCAAAGCCAAATCATTATCTTTTACGGTTGGTATCAGCACGATTCTTTCGTTTATCGGCTTTGCACTTTGTATTTTACCCGGCGTTTATCTGTCGGCAAGATTTATGTTGATCGCCCCTTCGATAATGATGGAAGGCGTGAAGGGAAAAGCTGCGTTCCGGCGTTCGATGGAGTTAACCAAGCGTTCGTTTTTAACTGTTTTGGCAACTTCAATTCTGATCTATGTCATTCCGGGAATTGTCGGAGGTTCGATAGCCGCATTTACAGGTTTGGCGAACGTCGCTTTTTTTCAGTCGCTCAAAGTCTCTAATTTGAATGAAGAGATCAAAGAAATGAAAATAAAAGGAGTTGAGCCGCAGCCTGAATTAAAAGATAAAAAATCAGATGTTGATATTACATTTGACAATAACGAGATCATTGTAAATAAAGATAAAAAGGATTTGACCCAAGCCGACAAGGATATGATGAAGTATATGAGAATGTTCAATGCTGTATCTCAAGGATTTAGTCAGCTTTTAGTAATTTTGTCGATCATATTGCTGGTTTCTTTAACGTCCGTTATAACTGCACTCTTATATTTCAAAACCAGACAAGCGGGCGGAGAATCTATACAGGAATTACTCGGCAAACTCGACGATGCCGATATGCCTCAAAGTAAATGGCAACAAAGAGTTCGTGAACGTTTGATACAATCGGGAAAGATTACCGCAAATACGAGTAGTCCCGATAGATCGTGAAATAGAATGAAGAGGTATTTTTCACAAGTAACATTTTTTCTTTTATTAATTCTAAGTCTTACAATTTTTGCACAGGCTCAATTATCCGACCGCAATTTTCCAATAAAAACAGGCGGAACGGTTGAAGTAATAAATCTTTTTGGCAGAATTGATGTGCAGGCAAGCGAAGAAAAAGAAAATGAAGTTTCTCTAAAAATTGATTCCTCTGAAAATTTATCGGACAAAGAACTCAAAATTGAGAATTCCAACGGCAAACTGAAAATTGAAATTCTACCGAGTAAAACGGATACAAGAGTTGATTTAACTCTCCAAGTTTCGCTTCGCTTAAAGGTTCGTCTTGTAACAAACGAAGGGCAAATTCGTGTCAGCGGTAATTTTGAAGAAGCCGAAGCCGAATCAAATACCGGAACGATTTACGCCGATGTTCCGCTTGAAGATTTAAAATATAAATTCCTATGGTCGGCTTCACGTCCGCGTTTTATCAGCGATGTCCAACTTGAAGAAGTTAAGGAAAAAGCCGCCGGAAAATTTGTCATCTCAGGAAAAATCAATGAAGAAGTCCAAAGTCCAAAATTCAAAGTCCTGCGTCCCGAATCCGATGAAGATACAGAAAACAACGAACAACCAACAACTGACAAAGGACAAAAACCAAAGACCATCTCATTAAATTTCAGAACCGCACGCGGAATAATTTTATTAAATGTTCCGCCGAATGAAGTGCCGTCTGATTTAACCGAAAGACCTCTGACGGAAGCGGCAAAAGCCATTATCCGAAGCGGCGATTCTCTTTTAACAGAAGCGATTCGACGGGCGAGTCCGAAATATTTCGGAGATTATGCTTCAACTTTGCCACCGCGAAAAAATACGCCTTTTTTAAGCACATCAACCGAAAAAAGAAACGGTGTAAATGCAAATATTAAAAGAGTTACTGTGCAGGTTGTGGACATAAATAATCGTTCGGTTACAGGTTTAGATAAAAAAGATTTTGAATTGACCGAACGCGGTGACGAACGAGAAATTTTATCCGTAGATTCAACGACCGCACCGTTTAATTTGGTTTTGCTTTTGGACGTTTCGGGAAGCATTGATAATTATGTTGATTTTATACGCAAAGCCGCCCGGAACTTTGTTAACACAGTCGGTTCGCAAGATAAACTTTCTATCGTGATCTTCAACGAAGATGTAAAAACTCTGAAGACGTTTACAACCGATAAAGAGTCACTATCGGATAGTTTAGATACTTTTGATGCAGGCGGTGGAACGGCTTATTATGATTCGATCGCTTATGTTTTAACCGAAACTTTGCGTCCGATGAAAGGTGAGAGAACCGCCATCGTCGTTTTGTCCGACGGCGACGACAATCGTTCATTTTTGCCGTTTAATGCTTTGCTTGGTTCGATTCAGGAAAGCGGTGCATTAATTTATCCGCTTTATGTTCCGTCGGGTTTGATCGCTTCTGCTGATTCAACTGAAAAGACGGTTGATCCTTTGCGAAGCCGGTTTTTATCGCAAACTCTGAGTTCAAAAGCACAGGAAGAAGGCGAAGAATTAGCGAAAATTTCGGGCGGAGTTTATTATCCGATCGAACATCTGAGCCAAATACAGACGGCTTATGATGATATTGTCAAACAATTACGGACGGCTTATACGATCACATATCGTTCCGATCTAAACGACACAAGCGGAGATCGTGCTTCACCACGTTTAAAGGTAAAAATTAAAAAAGAAAACACTTTCGTCAAACTCGGTCCGGTCGTCGCTGTCGAAAACAAAGATGTTTCGCGGAATGTAAAAAAAAACTAAAATTTCAGAATTCAGATTTCAGATTTCAAAGGATTAATTTTGAATCTGAAATCTTAAACTTTGAATCTCCCCAAGAACTTCCCGAAATTACAGGCGAAATTTCAAACATAAAATATAAACAATTTCTTGCCGATAAACTACAAATTCACAAAATCGAAAAATTCGATGTAAATAAAACTGCGGGAGCATTTTTGTTTGAAAAAGATGCACAAACGATCGCTGTCAGTCGTTGGATCTCGCCAAAAAGAACTCGTTCTTATCCTTATGAAAGAGTTTATGACACGCTCGCACATTCAGGCAAAAAAGTCGCCATAATTCCTGTTGTCAAAGACGAAGGACTCGGCGGCGAACGGGATTTTATTCAATGGGATACGATCTCGCTTCTAAGTCTTTTGGATGTTCATATTGTTCTTGCATACTACAATGATGCGGTAAAAAATCCGAAAGGTAAAGACAAAATTACAAGTCAGAAATTCGACAATGAATTTATAAAAACAAAATTGGACGAGATAATAAAATTCAAAGGAACTTCACGCGAATGGAACGAACAAGAATCAAAAAACTTAAAGTCTATATTTGAAAAAGCAAAACTTGCATATCGTGAAATTGGCAAGAAAACCGAAACATATCTGCACGATGAATCAAAACTTGATGAACTAATAAATTACGCCGAAACACCACAAAGATTTATCGGATATTCACGTAGAAATTCCCAAAATGCACAACGCAGAGAGTTTTTAACAATTCAACCAAACGAAGCATTATCAACACTTTCCAAAGGGAAAATCACGATAACGAATGCACTTTACGGCAAATACTATTTTACCGTTGATGAAACTCTGATC
>JBGTHN010000007.1:0-2534 GCA_041746235.1 Pyrinomonadaceae bacterium
TTCAAATGTTGTATATTTTGACGTAAACTTCTCACAATATGAAGAAGACAAAAAACGCCGACTCGGACACGATGCCGACCAACCACATCGCATCAAATATCGCAGTTTAACGAGAGATTAAATGGAACACCAGCATCTTGCTGGCAATGAGTGCGATAGCACGAAAGCAAGGATGGCAAAGATAAAGGTGAAGTAAAATTTAGAGATAATAAACTTTGCTCTAACGCTATCGCGTTAGTTGCCAGCAAGATGCGGGCGTTCCATCTGTAAAATCTGCGTATCCGCATTTTTTTGACTGTTAATATATGTCGCTTAAAAACACAAAACTTTATCTGATTATCGCAATGTTTCTTTTCGTTTCGGCTTGCATAGATCAAACCGAAACTTCGCAGGTTCTGCCTAAAAAAAGCAGTGTCGAAAAAAAACAAACCGAGAAAACTGAAAAATCCAATAATCCCGATCTGCAAGCCGAAATTTTGAATGAAGAAAATTCCAAAACCGATTCGCCACTCGGTAGATTCGATTTTACGAATTTTACATATCCTTCGCCGAGAGGTTGGCAGGACATTGACGGCAATGAATTTACATTGGAAAACGGAAAGCGTCAAATGTCGGAAGAAAAGATCGGAATGGGTTTTGTTACGACCAAGTTTTTTGACGTAACAGGCGATGAAAATGATGAAGCGTTTGTCATCTTGAAGGTTTTGACAGGAAGTATCACGATTCCGCAACTTGTCTATATTTATGAATGGAAAAACGAACAGCCCGAATTGCTTTGGTATTTTCGCACGGGCGACCGTTCTGATGGCGGTTTGAAAAGGATTTATCACGAAGACGGAAATTTAGCAATTGAATTATTCGGACCTGACCGATACATTTTCAATCAGATGGAAACGACCAAAATTGTCGGAGATGAACAAGATTTATGTTGCCCGACGCATTTTACAAAAACTGTCTATAAATACGAAGGCGGTACTTTCAAATTACAAGGCGACCGTTGGACATTTTCGCTCGAAGACAAAAATAAAGAGCCGATCAAAAATTTGAATGATAAGCAGTTAGAGGAGGAACGTGGATCGTAGAAACAGCGGGGCATTTTTGCTTTTAATATATTTCGTTCTGGCGATTTATCTTCTGCCGATTTTCTCGAATGGTGGTTCGGCAGTTGAATTAACAAACTGGGCGACGACCGTTTCTTTGGTTGAAAATAATTCATTTGAAATCTCTTGGACAAAAGAAATTATCGGCGGCGAATTTGTTGATGTAACCAAAACTCTTGATGGTAAAATCTATTCAAATTCATCTCCCGGAATATCGCTTTTGTCCGCACCTTTTTACGCAATTACAAGAATAATAATCGGCAAACCAACAAAGGGAAATGTTCGCACGAGTTGGTTCGTTCTACGTTTAATAATCAGCAGTTTGCCATTGTTATTGTTGGCTTTTTGGCTACACAGCAGCGAAGTTGATGCCTATTCGGTCGGTGTTTTGTTATTTGCTACGCCGCTTTTTCCATACAGTCTGCTTTATTATTCGCACGTCCTCGTGGCGATCTTAGTCTATTTTGCATTTCGTCTTATCTACGACGAACGCAGAGTTTTTCCCGAAAGATGTTTTTGGTCAGGATTATTACTCGGATTTTGTATATTGTGTTCATTCTCGGCGATCATTCCGCTTATAATTTTTGGCATCGGACTAAATTTTACAGAACCGAGAGAAAGGATAAGGCGTGTTATATTTTACATCTCAGGATTTGCACCATTCATATTCATTTTAGCCGTTTATAACCAACTCGTTTTCGGTTCACCTTTTGCCTTTGCTTCGCATTACGAATTAACCTATCCGACACTTTCAAGCCTTTATCAATTTTTGATCAGTCCTTCACACGGTTTATTTTTCTTCTCACCCATTTTGATTTTTTCGGTATTTACATTTTTTGATTCAGAACAAAGCGGATTTAAAAGACATCGCATAAAGATCGCAACAATTATTTTTACATTTATCGCGGTTATCGGTTTTGCCGAAAAATATGGCGGAGAATCCGTCGGAGCAAGACATTTAATTATTATAATTCCGTTAATGCTCGATTCATTTTTTGATGGCGAAATAGAAGATTATCCAAGTCTCTGGCGTGGATTTTTGTTCGTTATTTCGTTTCTTCTTTGCACAATCCCAATGCTCACATATCCATTTGCACCAACCGATCTGCAATTTCCGCACAACTCTTTCTGGCAACCGCTTTTATATGAAAACAATTGGTTTATGCTAACGCTTGTCAACACTTTCGGACTCATCAATAACATCTGGACAATTCTGCCCGCAATAGTTCTCCTGCTGATTGCAATTTATTTCGTTTGGCGTGATGCCAAATTTCCATTCAGATTCGCTGTCGGATTATTGACAGGAATTCTGCTCGTCGGATTTTATTTTTTTTTACTGTAACTTGAAAGAAAAACATCTAAACCTATGCGGGATAAAGTTATTAAAAAATATCTAAAAAGTTGACTGGAACGCAAACGGCTCGTTTGCAATGA
>JBGTHN010000008.1:0-3746 GCA_041746235.1 Pyrinomonadaceae bacterium
CAGACGGCGTTGGCACAAAACTAAAAATCGCGTTTGAAACAGGTATTCACAATACGATCGGACAAGACCTCGTAAATCACTGCGTCGGCGATATTTTAGTGCAAGGAGCGAAGCCGCTTTTCTTTCTAGATTATTTCGCAACGGGAAAACTTTCGGCTGATACTACAGCTTCGGTTGTTGAAGGTTTGGCAATCGCTTGCAAAGAAAATGGTTGCGTTTTGCTTGGCGGAGAAACAGCGGAAATGCCGGGATTTTATTCTGAAGGCGAATATGATCTGGCAGGATTTATTGTTGGAATCGTAGATAAATCCAAAGTTATTGACGGCAAAAATATCAAAGTGGGCGATGTAGTTTTGGGTTTACCTTCGGTTGGTTTGCACACAAACGGTTATTCGCTTGCACGCAAATTATTTTTTGAAATTGGCAGATATTCCGTTGACACAAAACTCATCGAATTTGAAAGCGGAACTGTTGGAAACGCTTTACTTAAACCTCACAAAAGTTATCTTCCAATTCTCAGAGATTTGCTTGATAAAGATGTCATTAAAGGACTCGCACACATTACCGGCGGCGGATTGTTAGAAAATATCCCACGAATTTTGCCTGAAAATGTTTCGGTAGAAATCAATCGTGGAAGTTGGAACGAACTTCCTGTTTTCGGCTTGATGCAAAAACTTGGAAATGTTGAAGATAAAGAAATGTTCCGCACTTTTAATATGGGAATAGGAATGACGATTGTTTGTTCGGAAAATGATAAAGATCAAATTATTTCTCATGTTAAAAGTTTGGGCGAAGAATGTTTTGAAATTGGAAAAGTTGTTGAAGGAAATCAAGAAGTTACAATCTCATAAATGCAAGCAGAAATTTATTGGACAAGCGAAAAAATAGCAACGATGCCGAAACCTAATGGTGGCGGATTACTTGAGAATGAAATAATTTCTTTGAAAAATGCAGGCGTTGATGTTTTAGTTTCGATGCTTGAAGATCACGAAATTGAGCGGTTTGAACTTGAGTTGGAAAAGGAAATTTGTCGCAAAAATCATATAACCTATTTGAATTTTCCAATACTTGATAGGAATCTGCCCGATTCTTTTGAAGATGTTTACAAGTTTGTTCAAAAATTATCAAAATACTACGAAGTAAATAAGAAGATCGCCTTTCATTGTTTTGCAGGAATCGGACGATCTTCGCTGATCGCTTGTTGTCTGCTTGTTTTGCAAGGAATGGAAGTTGACGATATTTTTTTGCAAATATCCCGTGCGAGAGGTTTTTCTGTTCCCGATACTCAAGATCAACTTGAATGGGCTTATACATTCGCTGAAAAATTTGGAGATAAATGAAAATAGGTATCTTAATTTCAGGTCGCGGTTCGAATATGTTGGCAATCGCAGAAGCGGTTCAGAACGGTTCGATTCCTGATTCTGGTATTGCGGTTGTCATAAGTGACAAAAGCAAGGCACACGGTTTGGAAAAGGCAAAAGGGCTTGGAATTGAAACGCTTGTCATCACAAGAAAAGGGCGTTCACGAGAAGAACACGATGCGGAAATTATTTCGGAATTGAAGAAGCGTAATGTTGAATTGATTTGCTTGGCTGGTTATATGCGGCTTTTATCATCCGATTTTATAAGTGCTTTTCCGAATCGGATTTTGAATATTCATCCGAGTCTGCTTCCCTCTTTTAAAGGTTTGGATGCACACGAACAGGCGATTGAATATGGCGTAAAAATTTCAGGATGCACAGTACATTTTGTTGATGAACATCTTGACCATGGTGCGATTGTTTTGCAAAAAGCAGTTGAAGTTAAAGATGATGATACGGCAGAAACGCTTTCAAAAAGAATAATTAAATATGAACACGAGACTTATGTTAAGGCAATTAAAATGATAGCATCGGGAAATTATGAAATTAAAGAGCGAAAAGTAATTTCGATATAAAATACAAAAATAACTTCTATTATCGTTGTTCCCTTTTTCGCTTTGACATTTAAAGCCAATATCCATAAAATCATTAGTTTCACTTTTAGTGAAGGAGATGGAGAATTATGCCAAAAAGAACTTATCAACCAAACAATCGCAAAAGAGCGAAGAAACACGGATTTCGCAAGAGAATGTCAACGAAAGCGGGACGCAACATTTTAGCACGTCGCCGCAAGAAAGGACGCAAAGTATTAACGCCGTTTCACTATTAAACTTTCGTTTGCCGAAGCAGAATCGTCTGCGTAAGCCGAGAGAGTTTCGCCGCGTTTATGCGGAAGGCGTAAGATTTAAAGGGCGTTTTATGACAGCATTTATTGTGCCGTCTGAAACGTCTTTTCAGCGTATAGGCATTACGGCTTCAAAAAAAGCTGTCGGCAATGCGGTTCAGCGAAACAGGGCAAAAAGACTTTTGCGGGAGGCTTTTCGTCTGAGCAAAGTAGAACTTAATGATCTATTGACAAAATATGATTGGGTTTTAAATGCTCGCAGAGATTTGTTGGAAATCAATATGCAGGATGCTTTGGAAGATTTTCAACAGATTATTGAAAAAGTTAAGTTAAGCGAAATTAACATAAACAAAGGCGAAGAAAGCGTCGTAAGGTAAAGCAAGATGAAGTTTTTAGTTTTAGATTTAATAAAACTTTACAAGACGTTTCTATCGCCTTTTTTGCCGCCTTCGTGCCGTTTTACGCCGACTTGCTCGGAATATACGATGCAGGCAGTTGAAAAATACGGTGCAGTTCGCGGAAGTTGGATGGGCGTTAAACGGATTTTCCGTTGCCAACCTTTCAGCAAAGGCGGAGATGATCCGGTGAAATAAGAATGCCGTCGGCAACTAATGACGATTCTGACAAATAGCCACTACTAACTAACCAAAAATGCAAGATTTAAATAAACAGCAATCACAATCAAAATTTCTTCTCGCGGCGGTTTTATCTATGTTCGTTCTATCGGGCTGGATGTATTTTTTCGCTCCAGAGCAAAAACCGGAAGATGCAAATACAAATGTTAATGCTTCTCAGGTTAATGCAAATACCAACGCACAATCTACTCCTGAGGTAAAAAAGGAAGAAGTTGAAAAAGAGGAAGAAACTACAGCGACCACGGATGATGTTCCTAATAAAACTATCACGATAAAAACACCACTATATCAAGCTACTTTGGATTCAAAAGGTGCGGTTGCAACAAGTTGGATTTTGCTGATAAATGATACAGATGATGCAGACACCAAAAAGCCTTTATATGCTCACGGTTCAACCAAAGCAAAGAAAATTCCGCTTGAATTAGTTTCGCCCGAAGGCTTAAAACAAGAACCAAGACTTGCTCCATTTCAACTTGCAACCGGCGACGAGAATCTCGACAAAACTTTAAATCAGAAAAATTATAAGGTTTCGATTGATGATGAAACGATCGAACTTAAAGGAAAAGATTCAAAGGAAATACAATTTACTTTTGAAAATGATAAAGGTGTAAAGGTTACAAAAACATTTTTATTTCGGGCGGATACATATCTAACTGATCTGTCTGTAAATTTAACCAAAGAAGGTCAGGTTGTTCCGAAGACAAAACTCGTTATCGGTCCAAGTATCGGCGACCAAGGAATTACCCGTTACGACTTTTATACCGTTGAACCCGAAGGCGTTTATGATGTAGATGAATCACCAAGTCGTCAATATGCGGCTTCAATTACTCAAGATAATGGAAAAGGGGAGGTTAAAGTTCCGGGCAGTCTTGATTGGGCTGGAATCGGCGACACATATTTCGCTAT
>JBGTHN010000009.1:0-10544 GCA_041746235.1 Pyrinomonadaceae bacterium
GAATCGGCAGAAAATCCGCCGAAAATAACTGTGTGTGTCGCACCGATTCTTGCACAAGCAAGCATTGCGATCGAGGTTTCCGGCACCATCGGCATATAGATCGCCACACGGTCGCCTTTTTCTATGCCCAGATCTTTTAGCACATTGGCAAATTTGCAGACTTCCCGGTGAAGTTGTCCATAAGTGATCGTGCGTGTTTCGCCGAGCGGTTCGCCTTCCCAAATAATCGCGGCTTTATTTTTTCGCCAAGTTTCAATGTGTCTGTCCAAACAATTGTATGCAATGTTGATCTTCCCGCCGACGAACCATTTTGCATGCGGTTCATTCCATTCCAAAGCAGTGTGCCATTTTTTGAACCAATGTAAATTTTCGGCAACCGATTCCCAAAATCTGACCGGATCTTTTTCGGCTTCGTTGTAGATGTTTTCGTATTCGGTAAAAGTTTTTATATGTGCGTTTGCGGAAAATTCCGTTGGCGGTTCAAAAATTCGATCTTCGTGCAAAATGGATTCAATTGTTGTTTCTTTATTTTCAGACATTCGATTCGTTTTCTCCCATAGATGTTTCTCATAAACAGTATCAAAAACTTAAACTCATTTAAATTTGAGATCAATGACGCATTTCAGAGTTTAACAAATGAAAATCACGCGACTTAACCACACTCGAATCTTTACCAGTCTATTTTGATAAGTTAAACTTGTTATATGCCAAATTCATTTATGTCTGAAATTTATTTTATAACCGGAATGATGATTCTGATTTTGATCCTTTCTTCGGTTGCAACTTATTATTTTTTCAAAACATATTATGCCGAAAAACGTCAGCGAGAAGAAGAACGTAAACAAAAAAAGCAGGCTCAAAAACAAGAAGCGGAAATAAACAAATAAATTATGTCGCATCCAAAAATTTTAGATAAAAATAAATGTGCTTTGGTCGTTGTTGACTTCCAAGAATCTTTTCGTCAAATCATTCCTGATTTTGAACAAATTGCTTCAAATATCACAAAAATGGTCAGCGGCTTTAGAATCCTAAATTTGCCGATCATCGTTACCGAACAATATCCGAAAGGTTTAGGCAACACGGCTTTGGAAATTCTTGAAATACTTCCGACGCATTTTCATTCGATCGAAAAAACCGCTTTTAGTTCCTGCGGTGCATCTGAATTTGTTGAAAAACTAAATGCGACGAATACAAAACAAGTCTTGCTCTGCGGTCTCGAAACACATATTTGCATCAACCAAACCGCTCACGATCTATTGAATGAAGGTTTTGATGTTCATATTTTAGTTGATGCAGTCGGCTCTCGTTCAACGCAAAATAAGGAGATCGGTCTAAACAAAATGATTATCAATGGAGTAGTGCCAACGTGCGTAGAAATGTCTCTTTTTGAATTACTGCGTGATTCAAAACACGAACAATTTAAAGAGATTCAGAAATTGATCAAATAACCAATTCAAATTTATTTGTTATGTCGGACATAAACTTTTCAATAATAAATGATAAAGATAAAGTTCAAACAGGAACGAGCATTGTCGGCGAATTCGGTGAAAATGTTGCGGCGGAATACCTTCTGCGAAATGGATTTCGGATGGTTGCATCAAATTTCAAAGCACCGATCGGACGCAACCGCAAAGGTGTGCAATTTACAGGTGAGATTGATCTGATCGCACTTGAAGACGACACGCTTTGTTTTATCGAAGTCAAAACTAGAAGTTCCGATGAATTCGCATCGCCTTTGTCCGCCATAGATTTACGCAAACAGAGACAGATCACTCGAACAGCGAGAGTTTATCGAAAAATCTTTAACATCAAAGACCAAAAGTTTCGTTATGATGCCATCGCCATTATTCTTAACAAACACAAAGCTCCAAAGATTCAACATATCAAAGGTTTTTGGAATGAAAGCAAATTTAAGAAAAAGGCTTGGGCAGACGATATTTTTTAATGAAACTTTCCACGTCGCAATGCCGTAACTTTCTATGTAATCCCGAAAACAAATCAAAAGGAAAAATATATGTCTAAAATATCAGCAATTCTATTCGCTTTGGCGATCTTATTTACAACAAGTATGACAATTTCAGCACAACTTCCCAAACTTATTGACCGCGAAGTTTTCTTTGGCAATCCCGAATATTCAGGGACACAAATTTCGCCCGATGGTAAATGGGTTTCGTTTATGAAGCCTTATAAAGACACACGAAATATCTGGGTGAAAGGCGTAAATGAACCGTTTGAAAAAGCAAAACTTATTACTTCGGAGACAGCACGCCCAATAAGCGGATATTTCTGGAGTTGGGACAGCAAATATATTTTGTTCGTCAAAGACAATGGCGGCGACGAGAATTTTAATGTTTACGCGGTCAATCCTTCGGACAATGTTGCCAAAGATGCGGTTGCTCCGGCGGCTCGGAATATTACCGCAGGCACAAAGGTTCGTGCCAACATACAGGCTTTACCCGAAAGTGATGCCGATTCGATCATTGTCGGTTTGAACGAACGCGATCCGGCTTGGCACGATATATACAAAATTTCCATTTCGACGGGTAAGAAAACTTTGATCCTTGAAAACAAAGACCGTCTGCAAGGTTTGATATTCGACAATGCCGACAAACCACGTCTTTCGGTGCGTTCAGCTCAAAACGGCGATACGGAAATTTTATCGCTTGATGGCGAAACACCGAAGATGATCTATTCCTGTAGCGTCTTTGAAACTTGTGCTCCGGTTCAATTTCATAAAGACAATAAGCAGTTCTATATGCAGACGAACAAGGGCGAACGCGATCTGACACAACTCGTGCTTGTAGATATGTCGGGCAAAGAAACATTTGTTGAGCAAGACCCGAAAAAACGTGCTGATTTTGGCAACGCAATTTTTAGTCAGGTTACAAAAGAACTTATCGGCACAGTTTATACCGACGATAAAACCGAGATTCTATGGAAGGATAAAAAGTTTGAAGCCGATTATAAATGGCTGCAAAAGCAGCTTCCGAACAAAGAGATCAGTTTCAGTTCATCAACTCGTGATGAAACTATTTACAAGATTGACGCGACCAGTGACACCGAACCCGGCGAAGTTTATTTGTTTGACCGCAAGAATAAAAAGCTGACGCTTTTATACAAAATTCGCGATGACCTACCGCGTGAAGCATTAGCCGAACAAAAACCGATCCGTTATAAATCATCCGATGGCTTAGAGATTCCCGCATATTTAACTTTACCGAAAGGCGTTGCCGCAAAGAATCTTCCGGTTATAATCTTTCCGCACGGCGGACCTTGGGCGAGAGATAATTGGGGCTACGATACATACGCACAGTTCCTCGCAAATCGCGGTTACGCAGTTCTCCAACCGAATTTCCGTGGTTCGACGGGTTACGGCAAAAAGTTTATTGATGCCGGAAATAAACAATGGGGCGACTTGATGCAGGACGATATTACGTGGGGCGTGAAATATCTTGTTGATAAAGGCATCGCCGATCCGAAACGGGTTGGAATTATGGGCGGAAGTTACGGTGGTTATGCGACGCTTGCGGGAGTTACATACACACCCGACACTTATGCGGCGGCAGTTGCGATAGTTGCACCTTCAAATCTGATAACCTTGCTCGATGCGATTCCGCCATATTGGGAAAGTTTCCGCAATGTTTTCTATCAACGTATGGGCGACCCTCGAACGGAAGAAGGCAAAAAAGAATTGATGCGACAATCGCCTCTGACACACGCTGACAAGATCAAAACGCCTTTGCTAGTTGTGCAAGGTGCAAATGATCCGCGTGTCAACAAACGTGAATCCGATCAAATCGTCATCGCTCTGCGTGATCGAAACTATCCCGTCGAATACATCGTTGCTCCCGACGAAGGACACGGTTTTGCACGTCCCGTCAACAATATGGCAATGATCGCCACAGCCGAAAAGTTCCTAGCGAAACACCTCGGCGGACGCTATCAAGCCGATATGACCGATGCTGTCAAAACCCGTCTCGGCGAGATCACCGTTGACCCGAAAGACGTATCGCTACCGAAAAAAGTTGATATGGATGCCGCCCCAAGCATCTCTCTAACAGGCAAATGGTCTATGATCGCCGATGCCGGAGGACAAGTCGTGCCGATTGATGTCGTATTCACACAGGACAAAGCCACTTTCACAGGCACAGTCGCCACCGATTTCGGCAACGGCACAATGGAAAACGGCAAGATCAGCGGCAACACCTTCACCGCCACCGTCAAACTCGATTTTAATGGTCAACCTTTAACCCTAAAAATGGAAGGAAAACTAGAAAACGAAAAAATGACCGGAACAATGGAAGGTGCAGGTGTCCCCGCTGTTTCATATACAGCTACAAAAGAAAAATAATTCCAAATCGGAGTGCGGGCATCCCTGCCCGCAACTCTTTCTCATTTATACATCGGATCAAACCAAATCCAACACGGCTCACATCTTCATACATAAATACAAATTTTCGATAATCTCTTTCAGAATTGAGGTGAAATTTATGTTAGTTGAATTAGTAGATGCAGTTTTGGAAGAAGAGGAAAAAGAAATTTATTTATTGAATCACGGCTTTATTTGTCTGCAAATATTTCGTCATGTTATCAAAACATTTTTGACGAGCGACGGTGCAACGGTATTCAGACGGTTATCGTTTGTCCAAAACTCATCGCAATTGTAATGCAAAGCGGTTGACAGATGAAGTGCGTCGGGAGTTTTCAACGAATTGAAATCAGCACGAAGTCGGGCGGCTTGATCGAAAACTTCAACCGTCATTTTAAGCATTTTCTGCGTTTTGAAAAATGATTCGTAGAGGTTGTGCAATGTCGTATCGTTTGTCCGTAAAGGCATAACCAAACATTCCAATCTGATGAGCGGAGAAAAACAAAGCGTATCGTTCACGCCCAAATTATTTATCAAGGCTTCGATCTTGGAGGCGTAGGCGGCGTGTTTTTCGACGAAGTAGATGACGATGCAAGCATCAAGATAAATTTTGCTCATTCCCAAGAGTTCCTTGCGTCTTCAATTTGTGCTTCGATCTGTTCGGTTGCATAGCTTCGCCGATTTTTGAATTCGGGACTTTGCATCAACTCCAACACAGACGAAATATTTCCCGTATTCGCCCCGTCGCCGTTTTCCAACAACGTAACCAAGGCTCTAGTCGGTTTTGTAACCCGCAATTCTTCAAGTAATCTAATCTCGCCCGACGTTTCAATAATGGCTTCAACCGTTTGCAACATAATGAAAATTTTATCACTCCCTAAACTCAAGTTGAATTATAACACCATTTTTAAGAATTTCATTATTTGAAACGAACCTTCAAATCTTCAACCGAATATATATCTTCTTCATCTTCTAAAAATGCAAACGCTTCGGATTCGCTAACGATTTTTGTAATTCCTTCCTGCAAAACTGATTCTTCATATTTCTTGAGAACAAAATCCGCAAAATCCGAAACCACTTTTGCCTTCTCAGCCGGAAGTTTTGACAAAGTTGCGATTGTATTTTCGATAATTGCCGATTGCGTCATAACTTTTTAACCTCAACAAATTATAACACCATTTTTAATATTTTCATTATTGGTATTCTTACCCAAATCATTAAACTTAAAAACTTTTACTTACCTGCTTAATTATTTATCAACTCCACATCCAACCGATTTATCACACCCAACTTCACTTCAACATCATCCGCTTGAAACTCTTGAAAACCCGAAGCGGTAACTCTGACGGTGAAATCGCCGTTGTTGACGGGTTTGAATTGGTAGTTGCCGGTGGAGTTTGATGTTGTGGATCTTGATAGTTCTACTATTTCGACGGTGGCGTTATTAACAGGACTGCCGTCGGATTGGTTTGTGATTGTGCCTTTTAGTTCGGTTGTTGTTGTTGCCGGGTCTATTATTATTCGGGCGTTGAAGTATGTTTCGACGAAATCGGGGTTGGCGGCTTTGAAGGTTACGACCAGTTTGTCCATTTGTTCCTTTAGAATTTCGTCGGCTTCGGTGATGATTCGGCGGATGTTGGCGTTTTGGGTTTTGCGGTTGCTTTTGGCGGTTCGCGGTTTCGGGACATCGGCTGAATAGGCGTTGATTGCTCGTTCGAGGTCGTCGAGTTTGTCTTGATTGATGCCGTAATCGGCGAGGGCGACGAGGTTGGTTGTGCCTCTTGCCAAAATTATGTTGCAACGCGGTGCGAGTTCGTCGTCTTTGGTTCGGCTCAAGATCGAATAGGCATAATTGACCTCTTCTTTGAGTTGTTCGTTGCCTTCAACGGAAGCGTAGGCGTAAATTATTCCGGCAATGTCGGCGGCGATTTGGGCAAGTTCCAGTTTGGCATCGGTTTTACCGACAGTTATACCCTCCAACGCCGTGTCTGCCAATTGCGTTGTGTCTAAAAGTTCTTGAATTTTCCCCTTGAAATTTGTAAAAGCAGTTTGGAAAGCAGGAGTTTGAGAGATAATACTTGGGTTCTCATCACAGTGCTGTTCCGTTACCCGATACATATTAAGTTTCGCTTCTTGATAGGCTTTCATTGATTCAATTACCTCTTTGCTTAGTGTTTTGTATTATATAAATTAGTGGATATTCGCAAAGTTTTTGTTGTGGAGTTTCAGTTGACTGAATCGGTAACAACATCTTCTTTGGAGATAAAGTTATTTCTTTAGTGCTATAAATGATTGCTATATTGTAAGAGTGTAAAGATTGATTTGATATGATAATTTCCAGTTTCGACCTTTGAATTACATCACTCGACCTGTCAATTACATCGCTAGACTTTTGAATTACATCACTTGACCACTCGATTACATCACTTGACCGTTCGATTACATCGCTTGACCGCTCGATTACATCACTTGACTTTTCAATTACTTGACTGGACTTTTGAATTACATCGCTTGACCGTTCAATAACTTGACTTGACCAATGAATTACATCGCTTGACTTTTGAATTACATCGCTAGAAAAGTTCAATACATCACCGGAAAAATCAATTTCTTCGCTAGAAATCTTCATTTCATAAAATCAAATCTTCAATGACTGACTAACAATTTGCTAAAACTTAATGTCAAAGAGCAATGCTTTTTGGGTTAAAAGCCAATGTTAAATCGTAATTTATTAAAAATAAAATACGTCTGTGAAAACTTCCCTCTGTTAATGCTTGGAGAATATTTACCATCAATTTTATTTAAATGCAAGTTTTTTTTTGGGAATTGAAATCAATGTTAGGTCGGAACGCATGCGTTCCGACCTAAAACTGATTACCTTTTGCTGCGGGGTTGTTTGGTGTCGGTTAGGATGACGAAATCGCCGATGGCTGTGTGTTTTGTTTTGTCGAAGGTCTTGAAATCTTCTTCGTATCGCATTGTAACGACGAGGACTTTTGCTTTTGGTCGGAATTTTAGAAGTTGTTCGACTGTTCCGAGTCGGCTTTCGGTGTGGAAACCGCCGTTGAGGTGGACGACCAGACTTTTTTTGTCTTTTTTGAGTTGTCGGGCGATCCAGTATGACATCGTAGCATCCCATAATGTTTGCGAATCGAGAATGTTTTCGTTTCCGTGTCCGCCCATCAAGGCGTTGAATTTGTCGGAATAGACTTGTGAAGATTTGCCGTAAGGTATCGGTGCGAGCCAACTTTTTGCTTCGGGCGTGAGTTGGTCGAGCGATTTGCGTCCCAATCTGGAAACCATATTTACATAGCGTCTCGGTGCGTTGGCGGCGATGACGTTTAATTTGTTTTCTTTGGCGAGTTCGACCAGAGGACGATAATCGGTTTCGTAATTTCCCCAAGGTCTTGAGTTTGCCAGGAATTGTTTTTCGGGAATCAAGCCGTTTAGATATTCGTTGACAACGATCTGCACGTCGCGTTCAAACATTTCGAGCGAAAGATTGACGTTTCGTTTTTTACCGTAGTTCTCGAACGTGCGTTTGAATATCTCGAATTGCAAGGCGTGTCCGACCGAATCATCGTGGTATTCGCCTAAAAATACCACGTCAACTTTTTCTATTGCTGTGATGATGTCCGAAAGGTTCGACGATTTGCCGTCTGCGTCATATATACGGTAATGTGTTTCATCTACCTGGGCAAAACTCATAATTGTTAAGACTGACAGGATCAGTAATGCTTTTATTAATTTTTTCATTTGTTATCTTTTGTGATGCGGTTTGGATTTATACAAAGTTTAATACAATTGGCTGTTCTATTAAAATACAATAATTCATTTTGCCTGTGTTCTAAATCAAAACAAAGTTTTTTATCAATACGAAAACTCTTAAACCGTTCGGGTAGTTTAATGCTGATATTACTTGAGTTTGACGATAAAGAAGATTTTGGCACGTCGTTTGCACTTATTCGATTCCAAGCAATAAAGCTTAATTTTCACAAATTAATTTATAGGAGTAAATAAATGAACAATCACGAAAAAGATACTATTGGGGAAGAGTTTGATGCAGCCGGGGACAGAATCGCAGGAAACGTCAAGGATGCTTACGGCTCAGTAACCGGCAATGAAAGGATTGAACGCGAAGGCGAAAATCAAGCCGCAACCGGAGCCAGACGACAGCAAGAAAACAGAATGTTATCAGGTATGTTCAATGACAGAGATAATGCCGAAAAAGCATACAAATCTTTGAGAGACCGCGGTTATACTGAAGATGACATCAATGTCATGATGTCGGATGAAACACGCGATTCATGGTTTAGCGATGATGAGGACTATGATGATACGGAACTCGGTAGCAAAGCCCTCGAAGGATCGGGTGTCGGTTCAGCCATCGGTGGCACTTTAGGTGCGATCATCGGCGGAATTGCCGCAATCGGAACAAATGTTCTTATTCCGGGTTTGGGTTTGGTTGTCGCAGGTCCACTTGCAGCAGCACTTGCGGGTGCCGGAGCCGGTGGTTTAACGGGCGGATTAGTTGGAGCATTGGTCGGTGCGGGAATCCCCGAAGAACGTGCGAAATACTATGAAGAAGGCGTTAAAAACGGTGGCGTAGTTTTTGGAGTCAATCCAAAAAATGATGAGGATGCCGATCACTTCTCGAAGGATTGGAAAAATTATCAAGGTGAACACATCTATTATTAAAAATTCTCCCTATCTTCAAAGCTAAAAGAAAAAGCCTTGCCGTAAAAAGCAAGGTTTTTTCTTTTAGCTTTGATATTTCTAAGATTTTTAACGCCAAGTCGCAAGGATGCAAAGTCGCAAAGGTTTTTATTGTTTTTATAACGATAATTGCTTTGATTTTATATAGAAAGTTTGAATGCCAACAATAATTTAATAGATCTTTGCGTCTTTGCCGCTTGGCGACTTGGCGTTAAAAAATCTTTAAATGCACACTTAAAATTTACACGATCTTCAAAAACGCGGGTTCGGATGGGAGTTCGTCAATCCATTGATTTAGGTTTTCCCGCAATTCTTCGGCGTTGTTGAGTCCGTTATTGGTCGGGTATTTGACGTTGATGGTCAAAGTTGTGTTCAAAGTGTTGATGATCTTGTGCAGTATATAAAGTTGCGTTGTGTTGAAACTTTGGATGTTCGTTTTGGTTTGCAGTTTTTCGATCAGGTCTTTTGCAGATTCGATGAAGTTATCGTCGGTTTCTTCCTGTATATAGTTTTGAAGCGATCTAATGAGCGGTTCGCTGATGATATTTAGTGTTCGACGATAACTTTGTCTGCCCGATTCAACGACTTTGATAAGCGTCTTCGGCAAGTTTTCCCAATTGTGCATCTGTGTCAGGTTAAATGAACAACCACAAAACGGATTTGTCTTTAACATTTCCCGCACGTCAAAACTACAATCCAATTCGTGAAACTGTTTCAAGATCTTTTGTGTGTCCGTCCAAAATCCTTGATGAAAGATCGGCAGATTTGAAAGATTCTGAAATTCCCACCATTGATCGCTTTTCAATATCTCATCAAACTTCTCTTGCAATTGATGCGAACGCATAATCAGATCGTGCTTCAACGAAAAATGTTCGCTGTATAATTTATGAAACTCTCGCCAAAGCGTTTCCATCTCGCGGTTCTTTTCCGAAGTCGGTGAAGTTGATGTTTCGTCAAGCAATCCAAACAATTTCGCACGCAACTCTTCAACTTCCTCAACCGCAGTTTTTTCGCAGATCGCCAGATAGCCCCAAATTTGCTCACGGTTCGAGGCACTTTTGATAAAGCTAACCAAGGCAACCAGATTATTTTGCCTGATCTGATAGTCCGTTTCCGAATCGGAAAAAGCATCGGCAATTCTTTGCAGACAGACTTCGAGCGAAATTGATTCGTCAAAAAATGTCTGCACCGCATTCGCCACGACTCCGAATGTTTTTTCTACCCTGACCGATATATACCAAATTTTTGTATTCAGAATTTCGTCGGATAATTCGTTAAAGCGTTCCAAAATTCCCGCCGCATTCCAGTTTTCCAGCCAATGTTTCAAACTTTCTTTGACGCGGTTACGGTCTTCGGCGACATCAATCGTTTCAACATCGTCAATTTCACAAAGAACCTTTGCCCAGAATGTTAATCTTTGACTTCCATAAATTATGTCTGCGGGCTTAGCGATGCCGAC
>JBGTHN010000010.1:0-20340 GCA_041746235.1 Pyrinomonadaceae bacterium
AACTCTCTCCTCAAAGAAGTTAAACATTCGGCAACTTCTGACAAATTAACAGCTTGTTTTTCAAATTTATTCAAAAACATGTTGAGGAAAGTAAACGAGTTTTATGGCAAGAAGAAAAAGTATCATACCCAAACTAAAAAAAGATCTAAGCAAGCGGGTGAAAGGAAAATTGATCGGTAAGATAAGCGAAATTTCCGGAGTCGGCTTTGGCGATTCACTTTATCTCAGACCATACCGCGATGATGAGCAAATGATCGAGGAAATTGCTGAAGCGATAGATGAAAAAAAATCGGCGGTCGCCCAGAAACTTCTGCATCTCGCTCTGCACACCCCCGTGGATGAAAAGGAACGGGAAAGCCGTCAGATAGAACTGCTCGACTGGCTGATCATTAATGAAAAGCACAAGGCGGTACAAAATGACGTAGTTGACGCAAGACTCGAAAGATTGGAAGAACACGCAATAGAACTTGAAACGTTAGCGAAAGAAACAGCGGAAAACTCACGTTATACCCGAATTATCGTCAGCGAAATTTATTGCATGGTGAGCATTTGTATGTCTTACGCAAATCAGATTTTTACCAAACTGATCGAATACTTTTCCCCCGTTGAAATCGAGCGAAAAAACAGCACCGATTTTGCTAACCGCAATATTCTTGGATTGATCGAACATTCCCTGACAGAACTTGAAAAATTCAGCGAGTATCACGATCTTGATCCTGAAAATGAGCAACCCGAACTGCTCTATCTTTTCACCAAAATTGAAAAGATCAAGGAGCGGCTTTTATCACAACCGAATCAGACGATAAGTGGTCCAAATTAAAAAATGAAAATTATCGTCAGCGTTCAGTCTAAAAGCTCTAGTTCCCGTGGACTCATTCACTACATCGCTCACAGCAAAACCGATACGATTCGTGAACCGCAAACGAGAGAACTTTTTAGTGATTATTCAGATAGGCTTTCGGTAGAAACATCCAATGAGTTTTTGAAAAGCAGAATTTCTAATAAAAGACCTTCAAACGAAGAACTGCATCATCTTGTTATATCTATAAAAACGGAAGATTTTGATCGATTGGGAACGGCCGAAAATGAACGGCAGCAATCGCTAAGAGAAATCACCAGACATGCACTAGAAAAGATGAAAGAAGCTCTCGGTGCTGACAAACTCGCCTGGGCGGCGGGAATCCATCGAAATACTGATAATCCTCACGTTCATATCGCCGTTCAAAAGTCTTATTTTGATAAAAATTTGGAGAAGAAAATTCTAGGCAAAATTCCCACCGTGCTGCTTCCTCATTATGAGAAAAAAGGCGACGAGAAAACTTTCGTAAACGGAATTCTGATTGACG
The DNA here is from genome assembly GCA_041746235.1 of Pyrinomonadaceae bacterium. Classification (GTDB taxonomy): domain Bacteria; phylum Acidobacteriota; class Blastocatellia; order Pyrinomonadales; family Pyrinomonadaceae; genus Aridibacter. Next base: position 1,347 of record JBGTHN010000010.1, read on the forward strand.
CAGCGTATGAAAAAATGGATGAGATTATTCTGGAAAAAGAGAAATCTCAGAAAGAACTAAAACAAAAATTACGGACGATGGAGAAACAAAATAGTTCTATAAATAAAAAACAAGAGAATGTTCATAACAATAATAAAACAAATCAACCGACTAATGACCAAGCACAAATCAAAATCGAAAAGGAACGGTACATCTTAGCCCGTGCGATTTTGTCAAAATTTTATTTTGAAAAAACACGGGACAATTTAGAATCTCTGGAAAATCACGGAGATAAAAGACGTTTCAAAATTTATGACGAGATCACATCGAAAGATCGTCAGATGTCGCTTTTTGACTTGCAACGGCGAGCCGAAAAGTCCGCCAATCGTCAGATAAAAAAGCAAAAAGTAACCGATGCGGTTAAAAAGGACGAGTTAAGAAAAAGTCTTGTTGAAACAGAGATGCAAAAAAACTCTGACGGCATCAAGCGAATCAAAACTATTTTGCATGAATTAATCGTAAAAGAACATCAGACTTTAAGAAAACGTGAAACCGATTACAGACTAATAAAGCCGCTCGCTGAAAAAATCCGCCGGGATTGCAGACGCGAGAACAGAAAACTTCCCGTCCCAAATTTAACGCCCGAAGATTTGGAAATGCTGCAAGCAGGAAGCTTCGAAAAGAAAGATGTTCGCACGGCACATTACTTTGAAAGAGTGCGTTCCGAATTTGCCCGTGAACGAAGCATCCCGACACGAACGACTGAGGAGATCGCACGATTCAAAGCAAAGCAAACAATTTCACAACTAAAGATGCTTTCTTTTGAAAAGCAGTTAAGAGATTCCGGCGAGCAAAAAAGGGCATTCTCCTTTGAGATTGATGGTAAAAAGTGGAGTTTGGCAAAGGTTGATTCATTTATCGACAAGCACCGGAAAGATGATCAGAAAATTGCAGGAAAACTATATAGAGTTTTGGGCAGAATCGGCTTGGTCGACCATCACACAAAACTTGCAACACTTGAAGAAATTAAGACCGCGATCACGGAGAAGTTAAGCGAAAAAAATGAACAATTAGCAATTGATTTGAAAAACGAAAAATCGATTCTCAAAACAATTGATGAATTCTACAAAAATGACACAAATTCCGGGAAGGAACATATTCAAGCAAAATATAGTGCTGCGGAACTTGCCGAAGTCGAATCGCTTGCCTTTGATCTGAAAAAAGCGGACGTGTATCAGGAAAATTGGCAACAGCAAAAGCAGTTTATTGAATATGCTGAAGGCGACGCTAAAAATCCAGCCAAATCTATCGCCGAACTAAAACAAAAAACAATAGCGGGACGTGCTATTGCGAGAGAGATTATGTGCGATATTCAGCTAAATAGTGCAAAAGAGGAATTTGCACTTTTTAAGAAGTACAAAAACTTTCAAAAATTCGAAGTTACTAATAACAAAACGAGTGAATCAACATTCATAAGTTTGAAGGAAGTAGAATTTGATTCCCGTGGTTCACTTTTCGACCAGACGCTCGAATTTTTTATCGAAAATCGTGAGAAAAGAAATTATCGCCGCCAGGTCGAAAAGTTTATTAACGAAAAGAACACCGAACTTAAAGAAAATCTAAAATCCGCAAAAGCTTTCGCTAAAATTGCTGCAGAAGGAACTCGCGATTACAAAACCAGGTCATTTTTTGACGCAATCGATTACGCTCACTCACCACTTTTTACGCCGAAAGAACTTATAACAATTGAACTCGGAATCAAACAGACGGAAGGCAAATCTGAAGCTGGAAAATTGCAGCAAATTCTTGATTCAGCTGACCATTCAGAAGCTAGAAATCTGTCGGCAATTTTAGGTAAATTTTCGTTGAATAGCGAGCATTCTAAAAATGCAGAGCATATGAAAGGTAAAAAATTACAAGCAAATCATTCCGATCAAAAGAAAGGTTCTTTTTCAGATCAAGCAATGCGTGAAAGCAAAATTGAGAATCTTATTCAGCCTAAGGGTAGATAATTATTCTTCGATTTCGACGATATTTTGAATATAGATTTCACAAATCTACTATCTTTCAGGCACATAAATTGCCATTGAAAACTGTCAGAATTCTATTCGGCAATAATTAGTGGAAAAAGAATCAACAGTTAAGATGGATAAAACGGGCAATCAACAAATTGAAATTTGGAGTCGTATCACCCGTGAAGATGTCCGTATTAATAGAGACAGAATATTTCTTTTCGGCGATAACCTGACCGAACGCGGGTTTGGCGGACAGGCAAAAGAAATGCGCGGTGAACAAAACTCCGTTGGCATTCCAACAAAAAAAGAGCCGAACAATAAACCGACAAGTTTTTTCACCGATAGAGAGTTTGTTGAGAACAAAAAAGCGATTGATAAAGCCTTCGGCAAAATTCCTAGCGATAAAACAATCGTTATCCCAAAAGCCGGGCTTGGAACCGGACTCGCTCAACTCTCACTAAACGCACCGCGAACCTTTGAATATTTGAATGAAAGATTTGCTGAAATTGGCTTTGATAACAAAAAAGGGCAGAAAATATCTGCAGCAACTCGAAATCAAAACAAAGTCGTTATCCAAAACGCTTCTGAAAAGTCATCTGAAATAAAACGTCTTCTTGACTTGAATAATATCCAAACTCCAACCTTGCGGCTTTTGTCACCGACGGAAATGGAAACTCACGCAGTTAAGTTGGATCGCAAAAATGCCATAACCGAATACGCTGACAGACTTCGCGGAGATTTCAAATCAAACAAAGAAAACTTACAAGATGGATTCAAGCTACTCAACGAATCGCTTGATAAAGGTGAACAAATAACCGTTACTTGTTCCTGTCGGAGCGGCGAGATGTGCCACTCTGATGTCGTTAAAATGGCAGTCGAAAAAGTCAATCTGCACGTTAAAACCAAGCAAGCTCAAGAAGCCGACAGATTTGTTCAGAATGATAAACAGACTTCTCTTCAGAAAGAAATAAATTCTAAATCACAAATCCGAGAAGTAAAGATTAACCCGCGAACCCAGAGGGCAATTAATGAGATTCTGGGATTTAGCGAAAATGACCGCACTTTGGAGAAAATCAACCAAACGGACGGCAGAAACAGATCGGAGCAAGCCTCATATTTGGGAAAAACTTCCCAGTTCATCCGTGATGTATATGAACGTGGTGCAAATTTTGTGGACGGCAATTTGATCGTTCCGCAGGAAAACTTAGGCGTTTCGCAGCCGCTCGCTATCACGACACAAGATTACGCCGTAAAAAGAATCAATAAAATTCTAAGTAATGAATCAAAGGCTAAAGAAATTGCACCCACTATCGTTGAATACGGAAATAAAATTGCCGGAACAACTGCCGACGGCGAAACAAAACTTAAAGTTTTTAACTGGATTTATGAGTCTTTAGAAGGCAAAACCGATTTTCTTGGAAAAGAGGATGATAACCCACATTCAAAATCTCAAAAATTCGAGAATATGCTTGAAAACATTCGGTCTTTAGCGGAAGAAATGCACTCACTAGAGCCGAAAGATAAATTAGACTTCGTACCGCTTGGCGGATTTGAACAGAATGAAGAGCTTGAAATCGCTTTCGATCAATCAGGTGAAAACCTAAATCTTGAAGAAATTTATGAAATGGCAATCTCTCTTGAGGACAGCAGAGAACAAGAAACTTTTTCAAATGAGCATCAGAAAAATGAACAAATCAATATAAAAGAAACGGAATCGAAGATTAGTAATGAACGCTTTGAGCGGATTGATTTGGGCAGAAATTTGCCGCAAATTCCTCAGGAGTTTACCGAACAGGAAATCACCAGATTGCTAACCAGGATTCTGCCTGAGATTGACCGACAAATTGAAGGCGGCATATCTCAAAAAGATATTCTAAAACCGTATAATGAGATCGTTTGGCAGAGTAAACGGGACGACGCACTAAATCGGCTTGAAAATATATATCAAAAGCAGAAGATTGCAGAACTCGACGCGAAACTAACCAAAGTTGACTTAACGGCAGAACGAAAGGAACAACTGGCTAGCGAAAAGTTGCGTGTGCAGGCGGCGGTACTCACTCCTACTCAAGAAGAATTACGCGAACTGCTTTTGGATTCAAGAGAAAAGCCAAACACTCATAAAATCAAATTTTCCGATTCCCCGAAACAAGAAACAATCTCGCAGCTCAACGGAAAAACCGATAAGCTGAGTCAAAATATTGAGACACAATTGGGTAATATAAATCCGCGGCGGCACAATATCATCGAACTCAACAATCCGGGCGAGTATCGAATAGCAGAAGAAACGGCAATTAATACCTTTTTTCGCAAATCCAAACTGGACGTCGGAAGCCTGCTGGAAAAACTCGATGAAATTAAAGCAAATTCGGGCGACGATCGGGAGGAGATTTCTCTCAAAAACGACCTGGCCAAAATTAAAAATTCTAAACCTTCCTTTGCTTTTAAGCTTGAACACTCCTCGGAAATAATTGCCGGTGAGCCTTCTGATAAAGCAATCCAGGAACGTAATTTTGTTTCATATTACATTAATTTCCAATTGAAACAGCCTGAGTCACGGCTTCGGCACGAGAACGAAAGATACCGTCTTTTTGCTGCTAAACTCGAATCTGCATCAAGTAGAGAGGGCGTGATAAAAGCCGCCAGCGAGATCCGTATCGAAAATGCCGCAATTGGATTCAAATGGAAAGATTTGGAAAAGAGCGAAAAAGAAAAACAGCCGCGGCCTTTAACCAATAAGGAAATGCAGTTTCTATTTACAGAAAACTCGCCGACTCACTACACCAGCGAGATGACCGCAACCAGACTTTCTTTCGCCCATGCCGGTGAGGCTCGCAAACAATTGACCAAATCGCTGATGAAAGGCGAAATAAAACCAAGTCCCGAGTCAAAGAAATTAATTGATAGTTTGGAATCCCGTTTGGAAAGACGCGATCTAAAAGACGCAATTTCGGCGACTAAGCATTTTTTTGAAAGTATTAAAACGCCAAATGAATCGCTGAAATATAAAAATGATTTTGATCATCAGGAAATTTACCGAAAGTTGCCGCCACAGGAAAGGGATTTTGTTTACAGTAAAACCAACCAACAAAAAGAAAATCTTGAATACAGGCTTTTTTATAATCGACAACAATTGATTAAGCTAAGTGAACAGAGCCGCGTCGAAATGCCAACGGCGGAATTCAGCAAAACCGAATATAGTTTCCATCTGCTCAGCCAATTTAATCAGGCACGGATTTTGGGCGAGAAAATCGAGCCTTCCACATTTACACAAAAAGAAATCGATCAACGCGATGTTTCAGCCATCGCAGTTTTGCTCAAAAACCGAACGCCCGAAAAAACAGGGCTAATTGCACAAGAACTTAAAAACAGCACGAATATTGGAAATAAGAAAATCAGCGAACTCATGGAAACTTTTGGGAAAGCGGAGATAACTAAAGATGAGAACAGAACAATTATTAACATCACATTGCCCGAAAGCAGACTTGTTGAGGTAGAAACTTACCGCGAATTGCTTGAAAACTTTTATCCAGATGATGAACGTGAAAAAAACAAATATAAATTTTCAAGTTTTGGAGAAAAAACGCTAAATTGGGCGAGAGAAAAGGGGCAGGATGAAACCATTAAAACCTGGCGTGAGGAAACCCTCAGCAATGTTTACCAAGGCGATGTTTCGGCAAGCGTCTTTTCAACCGAACAAATAATTGTCGACAAGTTCGACAAAATTAAACAATTTCAACTGGAGGCAAGAAAGGCAAGACTTGAAAATGTCAATTTTTTGGAAAAATATACCCGCCGATCCGCCGCTAAGATCCAAAGCCTGAAGCAACCGATTCCAACCTCAAATGAGCAAAAGGAAATTGCCTTAATCGCTTTAGGCGGCAGAAATGCCAACGCCGAGTCAAACAAAATAAAAGATCAATTTCTTGGGGCAGTTCAGAAAGAAATATCCCTTAGCGATTTTCAGAACTTTGCTGCAAATGAGAAAGTTTTGACTGAAACAAAATCGAATATCCAAACTAAATTTTCAGAAATATCGCGCGCAGCAAATGCGTTGGAAGAAAGTAAATTCAAAGCTTCAAATGTGCTTGGAGGAAAAGAAAATTTACACCGAACTTATCAGAACATCCAGCAAATCGAAGAAAACCGCCTTTTGACCGATGCTGCAAGAAGGGTGTTTGTAACAAAAGCTGAATTAGGCGGAATAAACATCGGAGATTTGGTAGAAAAACGCGAAAAAGAACTTATCAAATCGGAATCTCATACAAAGGCGCGAATCGCTCTCGAACCTGAATATAAATCTTCCGATGAAAAAGAATATAACGAGCAAGCATTCAAATTTGCGGACAAACTCGAATCAGCACACGAGTTAAGCAAACGGGAAGCGCCAAAAGAGGAAATCGCCAAGGCATTTGAATCGGCCGAGAGGGAAAAAACCGTCTTGAGTGAAATTGCAGGAATCGAGCGAGCGGAAGATAAACCTTTGAGTTTGCGTCTTTTTGAAACTGAAATCAGCAGAGCCGAAAAACAATTGATAACAAAAAGTTTAAGCGAAAAACTTGTTGAGAATCAAAACGTTTTAGAGAAAGAAGATCTGCCTAATCTCGAAAATCTATTTTCGCCGCAAGAGCGTGAACGGATTAAAGTTGAATCACTTCAAATCGCCAAAGAAAAACTTGAACCGAAAGAACTCGATGCCGATCATCGAAAAATTTCACCGGAAGCAAGCCGCCAAGCATTGAGGACTTCCAAACAGCTGGAACACGCTACAAATATTTTTCAATTCAGTATAGATACCCAAACAATTTACCAATCATTTTTTAAGCTCGACAAAGAAGCCGCAAAACTTAACCAAATCCGTCAGGATTACAACCGCACTGAAAAATTGGCTCTTTTGCGGGATGGTATCAAAAGCGATATTGCCGATTTGTTGAAAAAAAACTCAACCGTTAAAAAAAATGATTTTGTTGAACAAACTGATAGTATTTTGAAGCGGAATCTTGAAAAAGCCGCAGTGTTTTCGATTGTAACCGATAAATATCAGATAAATAAATTGAGCCGACAAATCGCTGAAACATTAGAAACAAAACAAACCTTTGTATGGAAAGACACAAATATTTTTGCCGTGTTAAAAGAAACAAACAATCAGGCAAAAAACTCTTCTTCAATAAAGACAGATCAACCCAAAATCAAAAATCTATTTAATGAAAATGTGAAAGAGTCACGAATTTTAACCCGATAAACCTGAAAGACAAGTTAACTCAGCTACCTAACAAAAAACAAAACTTTTCAAGTCAACGATGCTTTCACAGATGAAACATAGCTTCATACAATCAACTGAATTATACTCTCGTTATTCTTTAAGGGAGGCTATTAATCTTTTCAAAACAATTTTAATTTTACTAATATGAGCGTAACTTCCAGCCCAACAAAAACCAGATATATTCTTTGGGGATTAGCAGCCGGCAGGTGTGAATATGACGGCTGTAATGAAAAATTGTATGAAGATCCATTAACCAAAACAAAATTTAATCAAGCATATATCGCTCATGTAATTGCTGATGTGCCGGGTGGTCCGCGAGGTCATAAAACACTTTCAGAAATCTTAAAAGCGAATATTTCAAATCTAATGCTTCTCTGCGACAGACATCATAGATTAATTGATATAGAAGATGTTAAAGGTCATACGGTTGAACGCTTAACTGAAATGAAGCGGAAACACGAAGAAAGGATTGACCTTTTGACTGCAATTAAAGAAGAAAAACGAAGTAATATAGTGTTGTATGGCTCAAATATCGGTAAACATGATTCTTCTCTAAATTTAGATTGTGCCCAAGAAGGTATAGTTCCTTTTCGTTTTCCGGCAGATGCAAATTGCATCGAATTGAGTTTGAAAAATAGTTCATCTGAAGATCACGATGAAAATTTCTGGAAGAGCGAAGGTGAGAATTTAGAAAAGTTGTTTGAACGCAAAATAACTCAATTGAGAACCGAAAGACCTATTAAACATTATTCGATTTTTGGGCTTGCACCACAGCCTTTGCTTATTAAACTCGGAACACTATTTGGTGATATTTATCCGGCTGAAGTATATCAATTAAAAAAAGAACCGATTGTAACCTGGAGTTGGTTTGAGGACGATACTTCAACCGTTACTTATCAACTAAATAAACCGAAAATCAAAACAGATCTCGTTGCGCTCAAGGTTTCTTTAAGTGCCACTATATCAGATGAAAGAGTTAATAAAGTTTTAGGTAAAGATTGCTCTATCTGGGAATTGACCACAAACAATCCAAATAATGATTTTATTAGAAAAAAGGAGCATTTAAGCGAATACAGAACAATAGTCAGAAGTCTATTAGATGAAATAAAACTTTTTCACGGGGAAGAGGTTAAGTTGCATATATTTCCTGCGATGCCTGTCTCTAGTTCAATAGAATTGGGCAGAGTTTGGAATCCCAAATCCCAACTCCCATTAGTTTTATACGATCAAAACTGGAAGAATGGCGGGTTCTCAAGAGCATTTGAAATTAATCACGAATAAAAAATATCAAGGGAAAATTTGATGTTTGAAACTAAATTTAAATATAACGATTTTCTTGAAAGTCTAGCTGAAGTTTTGGATATTACGCCAACGCAGTTTGAAGACGCAAAAGCTTCTTATGAAGCCGTCGGAAACTGGCTTTCAAGGGATGAATCACCTATTGCTAAATATAATCCGATAATTTACCCACAAGGCTCATTCAGGTTAGGAACTGTTATTAAACCGATCGCCGATGAGGATAATTTTGACGTTGACGTTGTTAGTCTTTTGAAAGATTTACCGCCTGAAATCTCTCAAAAAGATTTGAAACAAATGGTTGGAGATACACTCAAATCAAATTCCGATTATGAAAGAATGCTCAGGCGAACCGAAGGTCGAAGATGCTGGACATTACAATATGCAGATTCAAGAAAATTTCACATAGATATTTTACCGTCAACTAATGACGATTTTGATTGGTTAATGCAGGAGGGGGTTGAATATGACAAAGCCCAACATGCTATTAAAATTACTGACAAAAACTGTAAAACTTATGAAGATTGCAATGATCGAGAATGGTCAAAAAGTAATCCGATTGGATATTCAGATTGGTTCAAAGAACAAATGCTCACACAACTTCTTGAAGAAAAAAGAATACTTGCAGAATTTAAAAGCAGAAGCATAGAAACAATTCAAGACTTTGAAGTTAGAACCCCCTTACAAAGAGCTGTTCAAATCTTGAAAAGACATAGAGATTTTATGTTTGGCGATGATATTGACAGACCGATCTCAATAATAATTACTACTTTAGCGGCAAGAGCTTACAGCAATGAATCGAATTTATATGACGCTTTGATCAGATTACTTGATAATATGTCCGATTATATTGAAGGCGAATCAGGTCAAAAAATTATTGAAAGTCCTGTTAATCCAAAAGAAAACTTTGCTGATAAGTGGTCAGAATATCCCGATCGGGAAGAAAACTTTAACCTTTGGATTTCAAAAGCAAAAGAAGATTTTATAAATACTTTTAATTTTAATGGTTTCCATAAATCAATTGAAAATCTCAGAGAATCATTTGGAGAAAGAATTGTAAATGAAGCCTTGCGACGAAAAAATTTAGACCATTTAGTTGAAAGTAGGAAAATGGTCAGACAATCAAATTCAAGTATATTTTCAGTATCTCACAAAGAATCTCCAAAGTGGCTAATGGATTTAGCAAAAAATGTTACAATTTCTGCCCGATATAACAATTCAAAGGGTTGGCATACCTTAAATTCAAAGGAAGCTACACCTAAAAATGTTTCGCTTAGGTTTACAGGTCATACAAATGTAAAGAAACCTTTTAGCGTATATTGGCAAGTAGTTAATACGGGTCAGGAAGCTGCCAGTGTGGAGGGTGGGTTAAGAGGAAGTATATTTCCTGCCAAGACCGCCGGAAGTGGAGGACTACAGCATAAAGAATCTACATTGTATGAAGGCACACATTGGATTGAATGTTTTATTGTTAAGGATGGCGTTTGTGTTGCCAGAAGTAAAGAATTCATAGTAAAAATCGCACCTGAGTAAATAATAAAAACTCCCTGTCAATTTGTTTCTGAAAAAAGGCTTACGGACTTTTGATCTGTTTTCAAATCTATTGTCGGTTGCTCAATTAATCCGAGAACTCCAAGCTTTTTGAGCGACGGGTTGGCTTCGATACGGTCAATTTGCTCAAACGGAAGAGGCGCACCTTTCCAACTATGGCAAGAATCAGGTGTCACAGCTAGAAACCACGTCGGAGATTCTTCCCGTAAACTGCCCGTCGGAATCGCCCAAAGGGTAAATTGATGGTGAGAAACGCGAGTGTAGAAATAATAATAGTTGCGATGGCTTAGCGCTCGATTTTTTATAGAAAATTGGCGAGGTTTTTTATCCCAGATCACGCCCTCGAGTTTACTTAAATCTTCCGGAAAACCTCCGCGTTTTTCGTGAAATCTGAGAAGATCACGCATCATCATCGAAACCGCTTCCACGGGCAAACCTGCCGCCCGTTGACGGTCAACCGACCACAGCGAATAGATGTAAGCGACCACAACAATCGCGAGTGCGAAAGTCGCTACGATTAGAGAAATTTTGATTCGGCTTGTCATCATAAGTCTTTCAAATTACGCTCCGGTTTATTTCTAAAAGCGAACGGTCATAACGTTCAGATTGTGCGGCACGGACATCATCGCTCAAACCGTTTAACGCATCGGAAAGTTTGCCGATCTTGTTTTTTACGTACTTCGGCTTTGGATTCGGTTCGATGATTTTGGATAGAATAATCGGCGGTGGCTTTGAAGTGTAGGAATTTTTTGCCGATAAAGCGTTGATACGCGAAGCAATATCTTCATCGTCGGTTAAAAACTCGTTAAAATCAGTCAGTTCATTTTTTTTAGTTTCAGATAAGAAGATATTTTCATTAATTACTGCGAAAACGGATTCATCAACAATACGGGCGATTTGTCCATCAGAAATTCTTTGGTCAATTTCAGTTGTTTTCTCAACTGAAAAAGGAACATTTGAAATATTTTCAGACGTATGTTCTAGACCTTCGCTAAAATCGTAACGCTCATCAATATCGCCCAAATATAAAACATCGGGCTTGCCGTATTCCTTTGAGTTAAATTTGTCCTTTGACACGGCGAGTGGCGGATATGCGGCTTTGATTGGCGGTGCAGTATCGTTAACGATGAGCAGTTCCCTGTGGGCAGCTATCTGCCGTATTTCCCCGGCGTGCATCAGGACTCGTTTTTGTTCAGCATGGCGGACGTTATCATTTTTCTTGCCGGGAAAATCCTGATAGGTTTTTGCAAAAATTGTCGTATCGCCGAGTTGTTTTGAAGCGTATTCCGCCGTTACGTCATCGAGTCCGGGCAGGAAAATCTTGGTCATAACCGTTCCCAGAATAGCGTTTGCCTGTTCCCTGCCATATTGATCATACATCTGCGGTAGATCCTGATAACCCAAACCTAAGCCAACGCCACGCCCGCGTCCGATTCCGGAAATTCGTTTTACTTCCGAGACATTTAGTTGATAGGCTTCATCAATTAAAACAAAGCACGGCGTTTTCGGTTCGTTTACGCCGTCGAGCCGCATTTCTAAAACGGCCTGACCTAAAAAAGTGGCGATAAATTCCTTATACATTTCCGCCGCACCTTCCGACACGACCAGATAAACGGCAGTTCCCTTTTGGCGAAGCTGGCGGAAATCAATCATCCGGCAGCCGCTTTTTGTGTCCAGGGTTGTTGGATTGGCAGTTACTGCACGAGCCGGTACAAGCGTGAACGGGCGGAGTTTGTTATAAAGACCGATCAGCACCGAGCCGTGTGTTTGCGGCGGTGAGCGTTTGAACGCAAAGTAGGCCTGTCTTGCAAAAAAACTCGGGGACTTTTCAAGTTCCGCACCGAAGGTATTTGCTTTCGCATCAATACCGATCAAAAAATCGGCGGCAAATGCGGGAATTGCCTTCTCCCGATATACTTCGGCCAAATGAAGCAGAATAGCGGTCAAGGCGAGTTGTTCGGCATCGCCCCAAAACGGGTCTTGTGAAGTTTTCCGGCGATTTTCAACACCGATCATCATTCCGGCGATCTGACAGGCAAAAGCCGGATTTTCGCGGCACAATGGAACAAAATTCCAACGATCTGATTTTTCAGGATTGTTCAAATCGAGTCGAAAAACATTTCTAGCGTAACCACCCGTTTGCTCAAAAAGCTCACCTTTCGGATCATAAACTAAGACAGACGAATGCTTAATGACACCGCGGATCATCCGCATAAAAAAAGTTTTTGATTTGCCGGATCCGGTCGGGCCGAACATCACGAAATGCCTCAGCCATTGATCTTTTAACAAATATAAATCGCGTCCGCCGAAGACCTTTGCCAAAGGGAGTGCATTTTTTGGCAAGGGAGCGATCTTAATCTTATTGACTAATTTTTTTTCGATCAGATCGGAAATCTTCGCCCAGCGAGCCGATCCGTGTGAAGTGCTCATCGTCCATAAATGATAAGACCAGCACAGCAAATACGCATCTAAAAAAGCAGCGGCTAGAGAGATCATTGCCAACGCCCAAAACACGAGCCAGATCAGCCCCGAAACTTGCAATAGATGTCCGGCGAACAGACTCAGAAATGCACCGATAAATCCCAGAACACCAAAAAATAGAGCTTGCCCGACATCTCCAGCCCACGCCCAGAATGCCTGATATGCGGGCAAGTATTGCTCGTTTGCCTTTCGCGGAATGCCGCGAGCAGCATCAAATTTTTCGATCCATTGCTGAGAAAACATAGCATCTATAAAAACTACCGACTTGCTTGATGTTCGTTTAATAATCGTTTTTCTTCGTCGAGAAGATTCATCGGATTTTCTTGATTCGACAACAACTCTCCACGCCATTGCTCGAGCGTCCAACCGTTTGAAACTATCTTTTCCAGCGGTGCAAACGGCGCGGGTGTATCATAGCGTTTTGTCGAAGGTGATTGAAAATAAGTGATAGTTCGTCCGTCTATTGACCGAAGCGGAAACCGCAGTAGAATTGCGGGGCTTTCATTTTCATGTACAGGACGCGATAAAATCTCGAAACTGAACGGTTGCAACCGAAAGCGAACGACGAATATACTCGTTGCTGATATAAGATCACCGTTTTGAAATTGCAATCCGGGCGGCATTAATTTTCTGTCTAATATAAAACTCCAAATTCTCTCCAAATTGGGCGGAACACTTCCCTGCTTCGAGGTTTCCGCAAAAACGGCCAATGAAATCGCCATGCCCAATGCACCAGTTTCCCGCAGACGAATCGAAGTGTCGTAAACTTCGCCTTTGAAAATTTCAGGTGATGGTGGATTCCGGTTTTCGTCTGCCGTGTTTTCGCGTGTGTCACCTCCCACGCGTTCAATAAATTTAACCTGTGCTTGGACGTTTCGGGTTCGCAAAACACGGAGTCCGCCGAAAACCGACAAAAGCATCATCACGAGTGCAATGATGTTGAAAGCCGGGGAAAAAACAAATGCCTTAACAGAATTTGCCAATTCTATTGATTTTGGTAAATTCTCTTTTTTCGCCGATTCACTTTGTCTGATCTTTTCTTTTTTACGCATAATACTCAGAACTATCAAGAGCAGTATTCTCAATGATTTGCCCGCCATACTGGTTGTTAATTACAGGATATTTTTTATCTTTTTCCGCCAACCAATAGTCAACCTTTGGATTAAAAGCGGTTGCCGTGAGCAACAGATAATCGAGTTGAAGTTTGAGAAGTTCCTGAGCTTCAGCGGTTTTTACAAAATAGCAAAAATAGCGAAGAATCGATTTTTCGTCCAAATCGTTAATCTTGTCCCGCTCAAACGCACCGACAACATCTATTGATTCTCTTAGAGAAGGATAATCTTCAAGCCCCGCAATGCCGCGAACACCGTCGAGCAGTTTTATTGCCAAACCGAGTTGAATTGAAGCTGCTCGCGGACATCTCGCCCGTAAGATCTCGAGTTCTTTGACGAGCGTGGGTGTGGCGAATGAACTGAATATATGCCGCGATACAAAAGGGGCGGAAAGTTTATTTCTCAGGTCATTCGAGGTCGTGATGACAACAGGACGCGACTTCCAATCGGAAACGCCGATAAAACCGCTTTGGAGTCGCGGAATGTAAATAAGTCCGCGTTCAAGCGGCATCAGCATCGAATCCTCGATACTAGCTCCGAATTTATCGCTTTCATCAAGAAGCAAAATTGGTGGAGCGTGTTGTTCGCCATTCAATGAACTCTTTGCCGCCAGATCATAAGCCAAACCCATTTCACCTAAGATCAAAAATTCCCGTTTCCACTTTTCCCTTCGGGCCAGTCCTAGGAATTCTTCACGCTCGTTTTCCGGTAGAGTCTTGGCGACTTCAAGATTTTCGTTGATCCACGCCGCTTGTTCTTCTTTGTCCCAACCGTAAAGAATTTCCTCCTGTTTTAAGCCATCACGTCCGGCGACGATGCAGATCGTGAGATTGCAGCTTTGAGCGATGGCTTCGGGAAACGCCGTTTTCCCGCTTCCGCGTGTACCGGAAACAAGCCACGCTCTGCCCGATTTGAGCGACTGGCAAAAATCGGAAAAATTGTTTTCTTCCGGGACATATCCCGTTAGGCAAATAAGCTCATAAAGTTCGTGTTCCCTGCCTTCCAAAACAAGTTTTCGCGGATTTATCTGTGGTTTGGTCTCGTTGTGCGGAATCATAATTTTTTTACCTTTACTTATCTCTCTTCCATCGCCAAAACCTTTTCGGCTAATTCGCGGAAAGCCGGACTCATCCGGGGAAGTGCCGCACGAATTTTGTCAGGCTTGCCTTCGCTGAAAAGATCCACTAATTCGCTTTCGGATAGTCCTGTTGCCGATTTGGAATTTTGAGCGAGCCGGTCCGCATTTGAAATTTCATCAGGCAGGTCGGTAACCAACACAAAACCGGTTGTTCCGGCGACGACTTCAATAAATTCGCCGGATTTTCTTTTATCACCGACCAAACCCGATAATTCTTCAGTTAAAACGCCGGAAGCCTTCGTCGTAGAATCTGAGATAATTACCGTTCCGCCGCCCGAACGTCTGTTACCGATTGCTCCAAGTGCGATCGCTCCCGCATCTCTCATTCCTCCAAGCACACGCGACCACGTTCCTTTAACCTGGCGGCGGCGTCCAACAATGCCGGAAGCCCCATCGCTACCCATCACTTCGCCCTCGAATTTAACGAGTCCTCCCGTTTTCGGATCAATTAAGCCGACAACAGAAATGAACGCACGTTTGTATTCATTGCCTCGCAAAGTTCCCACTAAAACCGTGCCGGCCGGATAGGCGTAATTCTTTCCCGAAATACTTCTTGTCAATTCCATTCTTACCAAACCGCCCGACGATCGAAGCGTATAAACCGCGCCCAGTAACCGTATTGGCACGAGGGTTCCGAAGGGAATTGCCGACGTCGCTTTTTTTGCGAAATTGATAGTTTCATTTCTAGCTATTGTTTGACTATCTAAACGTGGGGGCGAATTCGCAGCCGCATTTCCTTTGCGTTCTATTCCGAAAAACAAAGAGCGTCCGCGAGGCGCAATTTCTCGTGATTGATTTGGCCGATCAAAAACCGGATGCGCTTTGTCGCTATTTGGAAAATTTTGCCTTTCGCTTGAAACTGCAGAATTTCGGGTTTTATCCGTTGCACCGCCGCCCGAAGCTGATGAATTAATAACCGCATTGCGATTCGGCTCTGAAACAATATCCGGCACAATAACGGGTTCGGTTACATCGGTGGCTTTTGTCGAAGAAACATCAACTGACGAGTTCAAATTTGAATCTCCCGCTGGGTACTCGCTTGGATCTGTATTAGGCAAATCGCTTTGTCCGTTAGGATTCTTCTCGGCAACCAGATTAAGTGCCATCTTCAATTTCTCCTCTTCCGTTACATGTGCAGTAGAAGTGGATGAACCCCTTTTCGCCGTGCGGTCAACCGCTTGAGTTTTTGTCGCGGCGAAAACTCCGATTCCGAAAAACCAACTCACGAGTGCTAAGAGCAACATAAAACAAAAGACAAAGCCGACGAACGCGAGAAATAATTTTTTCTTGGATGGTTTGGCAAGTCCGTATGTTTCATCGAATTCTTCATCTTCTTCCGTTTCAAGCAACTCGTTTTCATCCGTAACCTCGTTATCCTGTGCGACTTGCTCGATTAGTTTTTCGCGGTTCTCCTCATCAGCTTCACTGATCGGAAGGGCGGCGGGAACATCACCCGTTTCAGCGATTTTTACAGACATAGTTTTATTACTCCTTGATTGCATTGGTATTCGGCAAAACAACGGTTGTCGGCGTGTCGGCGGCTTCGCGGTGCGAAACCAAAACATGCAGACGCTGACTTGCTCCAATCACCGGAGCGGTATAGACGAGTGCGTAATAGGCGGTTGAACCGGGCTGAATCAAGCCTTCAAAACTCGTCGATTCAACATAAGTTCGCTCAAGACGCTCGGTTTGGAGTGCATTTCCCTTGTCATCAGAGGTTTGAATTTGTAGTTCAGGCGTTCCCGGAACGAGTCTTAAATTTCCAACAACGTTATTGCGAACGGCGACGATGACCAATCTTTGTTCCCCATCAATTTCCGTGACGGAAGATACGGCAAGGCTCAAATCGTTTGAAACATCTGAAAATGCTCCCAATTGTTTCGCCGGATTTTTCAGACAGTCGGCAAGTTTTTTATTGACGAGTCTTGATAGTTCCAATCCGGTTTTTGGATTTTGTTTAGATACTTTATTAGCTTTGCGACTGACTGCGCCGCGATTTACTTCCAATGACGCAAGCCGGACGGTTTGCGCCTCGGTTTCATCCGCGTTTTCTTCAATCTTTTCATCTGTTGTCGACCCCACGAGTCTTGAACTTGCCTTCGTGTTTCTCTGGTTCATCGGTTTGTTATCTTCGCCGAGATTGTAGGCAAGTCCCGCCGACTTTCGCGCCGCGATAACTTCATCGCGGTTATAGTTAATAACGCAGCGATGGGCGTTTTTTCGCAGATCAGATACGGGAACAAATTCCAAGATCAAAATCAGACCGGAACGCATTTGCAAAGTGATCGTTGCCGACAGATAACTTTTTCCGCTTTCACGTCCCGAAACAAAGCCTTCGCCCGGATAAATCGTGATCGAACGGTCGGTTTCGCGTGTCGGCGATTGAAAAACGGAAACGAGTTTCGGATTGCCTTCGTGAATGTAATACACGCCGTCGGAAGCCGGAAATTCGACGATTGAAACGGCATTTTGCGATAAGCCAAGGCGAACTACCGTCGGCTGTTTTGGATTTACTAAGACGCTCGCTTCGCCCGACAGATAATCGGTTTCCGCCGTGTTGACAACTGTCACCGGAATTTCAGAGTTCGGGGTTTCGGATTTATCAACCTTATTTGGCTGAATGTTCTTTGTAACTGTTTTGGTCTTCTTAGCAACTCGTCTGCTTTGTGCAGGTGCGTCCAACGTGCCGCAAAACAAGATTGCCGCTGCAAGTAAGATTAGTTTGATTAAAACGAGATATCGGCGTTGTAATTTGTTAGTGAAAAATGTGTTCAAGTTTTGTTTTTGCATAAATTACCTCATAAAAGCGGTTTTCGCTTTCCGCAGAATCAAAATAAAATTTAAGAACTTGTTAGGGTTTTTTTGTTTTGTCTTTGTCCATTGGTTGATTTGCCGATTCGGAGTTTGCATCCACTGGTGAATTTTCATCATCACTCGCCAATTCTTCACCATCGGAAAGCAGAGCGATCGGCGATGACGTTTTGCCGCTCACGGGTTCTACGCGGAATCTCAAGATAGTAAAACCCGTCCGCAGATTGTTATCGTTTCGTGCCGGAGAAGCCGGCGAATCTTTGAGCAGAAACTTAACCTTGATCTGCAAAGTTTCCTCAACGTCCTGACCGCCGGATTTACGACGAATTCGCCGAACGCCGATTGCCCGTAAAATATAAGGATCGCGTTCATCCACGCCCAAATCCTGCAACTCCCATTTTGAATTAACGCTTTCCGCTTTTTCCGCCGCGAGCAGTCCGTTTTGTTTCAGTCGCGCGGCAAAAGAAAGCGACAAATCTGGATCAAGCATCCGCAGCAGCTTATTTACTTCAGCTTCTCTGGTCGTCTGCTCGACTTCGTAAAGAGATTTCAAAAACTCTTTAACCAGATATTTCTTATCGGTTTCATTCGGCTCATCGGGAGTTATTTGGACATTTTCAGTTTTGCCATAATCCCGATTATTGAGTTCGACAACACGCCCCGAAGATTTGTCCACAACGATTCGATCTGCTTTGCGAACCGCCAAAAAAACATTAGTTCCGATACTCACGGTTAAAACGGACAACAATATCCAAACCGCCCGAAGCAGAGATGAAATCGTCAACACATCTTCCGGGTCGCGACTAATTTGAGTTGCATCTATAAAATCAATCGGCGAATTCGTCGAAATGTCGTGATAGATAGAATTGTATCCGTCGTCGCTTGTATGCTGCTCAGATGAATTGTCAGACATTTTTTTAATAATTTTCATATCCCTTCGGAGAAAAGTTAAAGTGGATTGTTTTAAGGATCCGAATATGACTTATGGCAAGATGAGTGCCAAAGTTTAAAGTGCCAAAAAACACTACTAGCGAGTAATTTGGGTATTATTCTTGGTGTGTAAATAATCCGATGGTGCAAAAATTCGCCAACTTTTCGATTTTCAAAACAAAAAAACTAGACAAATCATTAATTTGCCTAGTCAATGAGATTGGATTATCAGAATCAAAAGCTGTTAGAAACGCCTAAAACCTTCAAACTGTGAGAAAATGCATGGTTTTTGAAATCTTGTTTGACCGAAAGGAATAGCCTACTCAATTGGTAAAAAGAAGTTTTTTTCCGGATTAGATATATGTGTTTCTGCTTAAATAATTTTACTACTTGATTCTGGAGTAAAGACTAGAGTGTATGA
>JBGTHN010000011.1:0-7210 GCA_041746235.1 Pyrinomonadaceae bacterium
AATTAAAAGAATTTGCAATTGACGCAAGATTTGAAGATGATTACTTAAAAGTTCGGGACACTTTGAGTAATGTTTGGGAAGTTGAAGAATTAAATGATTCAAAGGGAATGAAACGCCAAAGTTTTGGAAGTTACAGTCGCCAAATTGCAACAATAACAAGCAATCTTCTGCAATTTACCAAATATTCCCGCTTGAACTGGCATTTGGAAAAGAGTCGTAAGTAACTTCAAGAAAGTAAATGAGACCAAAATTTAATAAAAATACCAACGACCGCAAATATGACTCCGGGCTAAAAACGCAGGACACAGGAATTATTTATGGAATTTCTCCGGTTTTGGAAGCGTTGAATGCAGGAAGTCGTCGGATCGAAAAGATTTTGGTTGCAGATGGGACGCAACACAATCGTATAGATGAAATACTCAATCTTGCCCGCAGAAAAAATGTGAAGTTCCAGAGAATTTCGCGGCAAAATCTATCAAAATTGGTCGAGCGGGACGCAAATCATCAGGGTGTCGTTGCTTATTCTGCGTCGGCAAGTTATTACGACACGCAAAAACTTTTTGAAGAGATCACCGAAAAAGAAAATTCACTATGCGTCGTTTTAGATGGTGTCGAAGACCCGCATAATCTCGGTGCGATTCTAAGAAGTGTCGAATGTGTCGGTGCGGACGGCGTATTTATTCCCGAAAGGCGTGCGGTTGGCTTGACCGAAACGGTTACAAAATCTTCCGCCGGTGCGAGCGAATATGTAAAACTGGCGAAAGTTACGAACGTCAACCATTTGATAGATGATTTGAAGGCGAATAATGTCTGGGTTGTCGGTGCGAGCGGCGATGCGGAGATGAATTACACGGATTGGGATTGGAAACAATCAACAGCGTTAGTTATGGGAAGCGAAGGCAAAGGTTTGAGTCGCCTTACAGCGGAAAAGTGCGATGTTTTGGTAAAAATCCCTTTGTATGGAACAATAGAATCTTTGAACGTATCGGTTGCCACCGGCGTAATATTGTTTGAAGCGATGCGACAACGGAAAAAGTAATCTAAAACAACCAACAATTAACAACTGACAAAGGACGAAAAAATTATGTTTTGCCCAAAATGTGGAACGAAAAACCCGGAAGATGGAAAATTTTGCCGAAAATGCGGCACTGATCTCGGCAATGTTACCGATGCTTTATCGGGGAAATTATCGAGCGGTAGTGATAACAAAAGAAAACATCGAAAAGAAAACATAAGTTGGGACAGTGCCATTCGCAAACTGTTTATGGGAATTGCATTTCTAGCAGTTTCGATTGTTTTAGGTTTTACAGGAGCGGCTGGCGGCAGAAATTGGTGGTTTTGGTTGTTGATTCCGGCGTTTGCAATGATGGGTGCGGGCGTTGCTCAAATAATAAACTTAAAACAGGGAACACAAGATCATTCAATTGATCTAACCGACGATACCAAACAGATTTCATCCCAGAAACAACAAGCACTTCCGGCGACGCAAACTGAATATGTGTCAAATATTCCCGATAAGAACTATCAAACAGGCGATCTAGTCCCGCCAAGCGTGGTTGAAAACACAACCCGCCACTTAGAAATGGACAAAGAAGGCGAAACAATGACACTTCCGCAAGATAAAGTATAGGCAGGCACTTTGTATTTAGTTGATAAAGAAATCATTTGTGATAAATGTGGAGCGGTCAACAATGCGGATTTGCTATAATTGAAAAAAAACATCTGGGAGAAAGATATGAGGAAAGTTATTTCAATAGTTTTATTTGCTTTATTTTTGGGTATTTCGGTTTATGCTCAGGATGAGATAAAAATTTCTCTGAAAAACGGAAGCGAAGGCGAGCAAAAGACAAAAGAGCAGTTGCAAAGGCTTTTGAAAACTTACGATCTTTCCAAATGGATGATGACCAAAACCTTTGAAATTGATGAAAAAGCCCTGCCGCATTCGCATCCGATCCTGACTTTTAGCACACGCTATCTTAAAGATGATGAATTATTGGTTTCCATATTTATTCACGAACAGATGCACTGGTTGATGCTTGAAAAAGCAGAGCAATCAATCAATGCGACCAGGGAATTCCGCGAAATGTTTCCGAAAGTTCCCGCATCTTTACCCGAAGGTGCGAGAAGTGAAGAATCAACTTACCTGCACATTGCCGTTGTCTATCTGGAATATCGCGGAAACAAGGAAGTTTTCGGTGAATTGAAAGCCAAACAGATAATGGATTTTTGGGCGACAGATCATTATACGTGGATTTACAAAACCGTTTTGGAACGCACACGCGACATCGGAAATATTATGTCGAAACACAATCTGATTCCCGCGTTACCAACCAAATCTGCGGCGAAAAAAACATAACTAAACAGTTCCAAGACCGAAATATCGTTTACATTTCATCAAAGTTTCGGAGCAATTCCATCAAATACGCCGAAACTCCCGTAAGTTCTTGTGTTTTCTACGCTTAATGCAGAAAATGTAGATATTGTGGCATTGCAATGACGCTCGAATGCAGTGCAATGACGCTTGATTGCACTGCATTCGAGGCTGATTGCAATGCAATGATGCTTGAGTGCGTTGCAATGATGACTGGTCGCAATGCAATGACGGTTGAGTGCAATGCGATGACAGTTGATTGCAATGCGATTAAGGTTGATTGCAACGCATTATTGTCAGATCGCAATGCGAGTTACTCCGATTGCATTGCATTCTACGTCGAGTGCATTGCGAGTTCCCTTGAGTGCGGTGCGAGTTACCTTGAGTGCATTGAATCTTCCATCGAGTGCGTTGCATTATTCCGTGAATGCAAAGAATTATTACCGGAATGCAATGCGATCTATGTTGAATGCGTTGCATCTTAGTGAAGATATTTTGCGAGTTGGGCAAAATGCGTTGCATTCTAGCAAACATCTCACGCATTTTGGGCGGAATTTCTTGCAAGTTTACCAATATTTCGTGCAAGTTTACCAATATTTCGTGCAAGTAGATTCTATTTTTTTGCGAGGCTCTGGCGATTGCCCGACGGCTCGAAAAAAAACCTTGCATTTTTTATAGATTTGAGCGAAAATTCTCTCACTCGAAGCAGATTTCAGGCGGGTGTAATACATTGGAAAACCGCTTTTACCGTCCGAAAGAAAACTTGTGAAAGGCTTTTGCCGATCCGCCGAATTTGTTTGAGAGTTCTCCTGATTCTCCTTCCGTATTTTCTCGATACGGACCTTGAATTAATTGGACGGTATAAAAAAAGCGTTTCCTTAACGTGTGTTGCCTCGTTTGTAATTCGCTCCGTTTTATCAAATATTAAAACTTTAGGAGCAAATACGAATATGATTCCATCAAATCGTTGGTTTCCGAGCGGTTGGCAAGATCGTGCCGCTTGGTTTCAAAATTTTACATTGCAATTTGCGGCTATCGGTCCGGGATTAGGTTTCACTCCGGCAGAAATTACCGAAGTTGAAAAGGATAATTTAGTAATTCAGTTTCTAGCTGAAGTAATGGTGCAGATAGATTCCTTTGATGACGGAGTTAGGGAGTATCGGAGGATTATAACTTCCGAAGCCATCGGCAAACCGACTCCGAATTTTCCGGCAAATCCGGCTTTTGTTCATCCGGGAGCTCAACCAACAGGGATTTTCGAGCGGTTGGACAAGTTGCGAACCAGAATTATGGCAGCCGCGAATTACACGACCGAGGACGGTGCCTTGTTACGCATTTTAACAAAAGCACCAGACCCGATTTCGCCCACGGATGTTAAGCCGTCAATCAAAGTTTCGGCGGCACAGACCGGATATCTCTTTTCGATCATCGTTGAAAAACGCGAAAAGTCGGATATGTGGGACGTGCTGATGCTGAAAAAAGGTGCATCAAGCTGGCAAACCGTCAAAACTGCCACAGGTAAATCAATTGACGTTACCGTTTCACCGACAACTGTCGGCGAAGCCGAACAAATTCAGGTGCGTGTTCAGTTAAAACTGAGAAATCAAAACTACGGACAGCCTTCCGACATTGTTTATGTAACGGTTAATCCGTAAACAGGTTCAAGGTTCAAGATTTAAGATTTAAGATTCAAGATTTAAGGTTCAAGATTCAAGATTTAAGGTTCAAGATTTTTAGGTTGAAAGTTGTTAGGTTTATGATCTAAGGTCTGAGACTTCAAAGTTTCAGGATTTTTTCTTGAATAAACCTAATACTAATTCAAAATGAAAAGTGCGTAATTTAAACGGAGTGTAAGCATCCTTGCTTGCACAATTGCCTGAGCAATTGAGAAAGGTTCATCTTTTAGAAAGATAAAGTTTATAAGTCCGCTAAAACACAGCGAACTTGCAAGCAGGGATGCTTGCACTCCGAAACAAACGAACATTTTACGCACATTCTATCTTGAATTGATATAACAACCTAAGAACTTAACAACCTTATATGTATTCGCAAAAAAAAAGGACGTGATAAATAATCACGTCCTTATAAATTTGCAAAACAGTTAGAAAAACTATTTTGTTGAGATCAGATTGAAGCCGGTCAGTTCATCATCTACGCTTACAACTCTCGGTTGGAATTGATATTGTTTGTGATTAACCGTAAATGTGTAAGTTTGACCGGTCTGTATATCAGAGACCGAATAATATCCAAATGTATTGGATGTTGCTGTTCTTTGTTGTCCTTGCTGATCGGTTACGGTTATTCTCGCACCATAGATCGAATTGCCTTGACTTGTCATAACCCGTCCGCTTACATTAACCGCCGCCGCCGTCGGTCCGAGAGCTGCCGGAGCTTGATACATTCCTTTGCCGTGGGTGGCGATGCGTACCATTCTCGGTAGTGCATTTGTAATTTTCATTCCAAATACCGCAATTCTAGGTAAACCTTGTCCAAATGGTTGCCAATTTGCTCCGCCATCAGCCGAATAATAAACACCAATGTCAGTTCCTGCATAAACGCTGGTTGGATTAACAGGATCAACAGCAACTACGTTAATGGGAACTTGCGGTAAACCTGTCGAGATGGCTGTCCAAGTTGGTGCAAGTCCATCAACAAGTGAACTTAAAGTAGTTGTTTTATACAGAGTCGCTTGCCCAAAAGTGGAAAGAGCTACATAAGCTGTATCCGCATTTGTCGGATCGATTACCACCCGATTAATAGCAACATTTGGAACAGCATTAGTCGGATCAAGATCAACTAATGTTGATGAACCCGTAGTTGTTCCGAATAACTGACCACCGTTTAATCCAACCATTCGCACGTTGTCATTTTGTGGTGAAATACCGATTGTGCTAATTGGAACACCTATAACGATCGGATTTTGGCTGACGACCGTATGGTTTGTGCCATTATCAGCCGAACGATAAAGTCTGTCTGAACCGTAATAGATCGTGTTCGGATTTCCCGGTCCACGCTCAAGCGGTGCATAGAAATTTATCGCACCGTTACAGGTTATGCCATTGGCGGTTGCATTTGTTACCTGACATCCACGGAAAGCCCACATACTATCAGCCGCCGTAGCAGTTGTTGCAACTGTTCCATATCCTTGGAGGTTTCCGGCATTAAAATATGTGTGATACATCCGCACATTAATATTATCAGGGGCATTTTGGTCAATTACGGCATATCCGCCGTCACCAAAATCTGCTCGATACCAAGGTTGGAATGGAAGTGTAACGCAGGTTGGGCAATAAATACTTGTTCCGTTATCCTGTGTTCCGCCGATACTAAAATTAGGATCGGTCGGGTGAACATCAAGCCCCATAAATTGCGTTGCAAAGTATTGAGCCGTGTTTTGCTGAGTCCAAGTAAGTCCGCTATCGGTTGATTTATAGATACCGCCGTCAGTTCCCAACCAAACATTTGTTGGAGTGGATGGAGAAACTGTTAGTGCGTGTGTATCAACGTGCAAACCTAAGTTATTAGAATTATTGGGTGCAAACGACGTCCCACCGTTGATTGATTTTCCGGCGATAAGAGTAGGGTCTCCTCCAAGATAGACATTGTTTACGTTGGTTGGATCAACGGCAATCGCTATGTCATAAAAACATTGTCCACCGCAGAAACCGTTAGTGATCTGGGTTGTCCATGTTGTTCCACCATCGGTTGAACGCATAACTCTTCCGTTTGAAACACCTAACGCGGCGTAAAATGTTGCATCAGCACCGACAGCCGGTTGGAAGGCGGTGAGTTCTCCGTTCAAAACACTTGTCGAAGTGCTGTTGGTGATAACTCTTTGAGTAAATGTAACGAGTGTCGGGTCAGGATTAAGTGCATTTGTTGATTGGTAAATTCCACCACCATTTACTGCACCGTTTATCGGAATTGCGATCAATACATTGGCATCATCAGGATCAATCGCAATATCGCGGACGCTGACATTCAAATTACCGATCAATCCGGTCAATTTAGCAAATGTCGGGCTTCCCGAAGTTGCGTTTGTCGAGCGGTATATTCCGCGACTCGGTAAAACATTATTCGCAGTCGATCTAAAACCACCGATGCCAGATGTTGATGATACAAAGATTGTATCAGCATCGGTCGGATGAACTATGATCTCACCAATTGCACGACCGGAGAATACATCAGCCGCTCCGCCATCTTGATTAAACGGTCCACTTAAAGTTGCCGTTGTGCTGGCATTACTTATCCTGTAAACACCGACACCGAAGTAACTATCAGCTGAAAAATTCGGTTCACCTGTTCCGACGTAAACTGTTTCGGGATCAGATGGAGCAATGGCGATCGCACCAATTGCCAAACTCTGTGCATTATCCATTAAAGGTGTCCAACTCGTTCCGCCGTTTGTTGTCCGATACAAACCGCCTTGAGCAGTTCCGACATAGACAATATCGTTATTTGTTGGATGGACGGCAATTGCGATCGTACGTCCCGAAACAGCCGTTGATACCGTTTGGGTTTGACCATTCGGAATTGGTGCCGGTCCAATGGCAGTCCAATTTGGAGGGGCAAGATTTGGATTATCTTTTGCATTTCGTGCAAGCAATTCTTCCTGCTTTTCCATTTTGACAATCTCTTTCGGACGCAAACTCGGGTCAAATGGTTGATCTTTTGAGATTCCACGTTTCAAAGCGATTGCTTCCTCACGCAAGGTTAAAAATTCTTCTTTGCTAAATTGGCTTTTTGCTGTTTTTAACATTTTCGGAATGTCAGGATTATCCCCATCAAGAGGAACATCCTTATTTGCTACACTTTTATTAACTGACGACCAGATCGCCG
>JBGTHN010000012.1:0-3022 GCA_041746235.1 Pyrinomonadaceae bacterium
GCCACGCCTAAATAATTGCACAATCTCGCATCGAACGCAGGCGTAACTTTCAACCATTTTTCATCAAGATAAAATTCCGTCGCACCGTGAAAAACCAACTTATTTGTTTTCAAAACCTTCTCAATTTTTCCCGTCGCAATGTGATTTGCCACAATGTAGAAACTCAGACGGCTCGGAATCCCGATAAATCTTGCCGTTGCCGCAAGTAGCAGAGCTTTTTCAATGCAATAACCGTTGTTCTTTTTCAAAAGACTACTTGCTTTCAAGCCTTCTTTACGCAAATCCAGGACGTATGGATTATATCTAAAACCATCCCGCACAGCATAATAAAGCCGAATTGCATTTTCTTTTGGCGACTGATGTTTACTGGAATTTTCTTCCGCAAATGCTTGAACTTGTCGGTTATCAAAATCTATAAAATATGTCGATTCTAAATATTGCTTCATTATTTCCTTTTATAAATCGTTTTAGTTGATAAATTTTCTATATGAACCGTTTTCGATGTCTTCTTCAATTGTTCTAAAAGCACTCGGCGACCATTCGATCTGCCGTTTAGCTTTTTCTGCGGAAAGTTGATTATTTTTCGACAAAAATTCAAACACTCCGCCAAATTGTTCACGACCTTTTTCTGCCGAAATGCTTTTTGCTTTTATATTCAACATTCTTGCAATTGATTCATTCAAATCTTTCAACGAAACGCTTTCCGTCACTGCATTGTAAACTCCTTTTGCAGTTCCGGTTTCCAACGCCGCAACAAATAATTCCGCCGCATCTTCAACGTGAATCGCCGAAACCATTTCCGAACCTTCGCCGATATAATTTGCCGAACCTACTGTTTTTGCCTGGTTAATCATAAATGGCAAAAACAAACTTCCGCCACGACCGTAAATAAATAATGGAAACCTCAAAGCAATTGCACGCACACCTTTTTGCGACATTTGCTGAATATCACGCTCGGCTTCACCACGCACAACACGGCTCGAATTTGGGTCAAAAGGATAATCTTCATCGGCTTCCATTGATTTTGTATCCGCCAAAATCGCCGATGACGAAGTAATAATCAAAGGTTTATCTGTTCCAGCCAACGCTTCGCCAAACGCATTTATCACATCCCGATCAAGTTTTGCATTTGCCGAATAATCGCCCGAATGATTAAAAGCCGTATGAAAAACTGCATCGTTTTCTCTGGCGGCTTTTTTCAAAATATCTAAGTCTCTGAGATTTCCCTCAATAGCTTCGATATTGTTTTCATTCAATTTAGCAACCGATTCAGTATTTCGTGCCAAACCAAAAACTTTATAACCACGAGTTTTTAATTTTTCGGCTATAACCGAACCAAGATAACCTGTTGCTCCCGTCAAAAATATTTTTTTCATTTGTTAATCGTTTTCAAATCCTCAATCGTTTTTGACGGCTCAGGACGTTTCTTATAATCAGGGTCAAAATCCGCCACAACAATAGTTCCATCTTGACCGACAACGTATCTTGCAGACATCGGAAGAGTCCATGAATCATCACCGTTAAAGCGTTCAAAATCCGCACCTAAACCTTTGTAAACTTCAATCAAATAATCAGGATATTCATATTTCAAACCGAACTTTTCTGATGTTTTATTTCCCTCGTCGCTCAAAATATCAAATTCCAGATCGTGCTTACTTTTTATCTGTTTCGAGTATTTCTGAAGTTGTGGCGAGATTGCCACCAAATTTGCTCCCAAGTCTTTAATTTCGCTATAAACACCTTGCAAAGCTTCCAGCTCTGAATTGCAATATGGTCACCAAATTCCGCGATAAAAAGTTACAACCAAATTGGCGTTTTTCAGCAGATCATCCGAACTTATCATCTCGCCATTCGTATTCGGCAAACTAAACGAAGGCATTTTATCACCCACATTTAACGCCTTATCTAATATTCCCGAATTGCGTAATTCCTCGATCGCACGGTGCATTTTCTCGGCTATTTCAGCCGAAGTTTTCTCCGCACTCGCTTCTTTTATTTCTGTTAATTTTTCTGTTAATGACATATTTCTCCAATTCTACAAATTGCAAAAAGTTTTGAGTCCCGCATTTATGCGGCTCTTTACACTAGGCTTGGCAAGCGTTGCCATCTAAAGTCGGGACTCAAAACTCTAAACGGCTTTCGCTTCTTCCAAGGTTGGATAATCCGTATAACCTTTTCTGCCGGGTGAATAAAATGTTGAAGCGTCCCAATCATTTAATTCTGCATCGAGTATAAAACGCTTCGGCAGATCGGGATTTGCAAGAAATAATTTCCCGTAAACGATCGCATCCGCTCTGTTTTCTTCCAGAAGTTTTTCGCCCGATTCTTTATCAAAACCACCGTTTGCAAAATAAACTCCTTTGAACAACGGACGCAAAAACTTGTGCCAATTGATGTCCATTTCCGGTGTTTCCTCGAAACCGACGTGCAAATAAGCCAAATTTCTTTCGTTTAATTTCTCAATAATATATGGATAAAATTCTTTCGCATTTTCGTCTTCCATACTGTTAAACGGAACTGTCGGCGAAAGTTTTATACCGAGTTTTTCAGACCCAATTTCTGCCGATATAGCGTCCAGCACTTCCAACAAAAATCTCGCTCGATTTTCATCCGAACCGCCGTATTCATCAGTTCTCAAATTCGTATTAGTTCCTAAAAATTGATGAACCAAATAACCGTTTGCACTATGCAATTCAACTCCGTCAAATCCCGCATCAACCGCATTTTTCGCCGCCGTTGCAAATTCTTTGACAACCGATCTTACTTCGTCCGTAGTCAATTCTCTCGGCTCGACAAAATCTTTCATTCCTTCATCGGTATAATTTTGTCCTTCGGCTTTTACAGCACTCGGAGCGACAGGTTTTTCGATGCCTTCGGGCAAAAAGTCCGGCAGAGCGATTCTCCCCGTGTGAAAGATCTGCATAAAAATTTTGCCGCTACCAGCGTGAACCGCTTCTGTAACCTTTCGCCACGATTCGATCTGCTGATCCGTATAAATTCCCGGCGTGCGAATATAACCTTT
>JBGTHN010000013.1:0-2009 GCA_041746235.1 Pyrinomonadaceae bacterium
AAATTCAAACGGCTCGGCGATCGCTTCAACATTTTTGAAACACCGGAAATCATCGACAAAATCCATCAGCGGAATGCGCCATCACCGCGGATCTTCTAACATTTTTACTTTTGTTTCAACGAGCGTGATCATTCCCTGAAAATTTCCTCAAGCAGAAAAATAGTTTCATGCTTTATCTCCTTATTCGGATAATAGTTTCGCACAATTTCAAGCGCTTCATCAACATTTTTCAACTGTAGATCAGTTATCAAAAATCGAATATCGTCCAAATCTGAAGTGTCGGCGCGGGACGCCAAAATCTTCATCGCCAAAAGATAATCAGTATCGGGAACAAAAACCTTCAAATTAGGAAGGTCAAAAAGACCCCGTTTTTTATGATCAACGACAAATATTTTGACAGCAAAATTTAATCATCCAATTTTTAAACTATTCTTTTCTCCAACTTTCATCGCCGCCCGGCGGATCTCCCGAACCGGCTCAAAAATTGCATCAACAACTTTCGTCGCAGGACGCGCTTTGAACGCCAAACACATAACCGCGCCGCCATACAGACAAATCTCACCCTTAACTTCTTGCAAAGCCAACTCATCGTTCAGTTCCAAAAGATATTGTTCAATTTCTGAAGCGGTCATGCTTCTTCACTCTTGATACTACATTTTGACCCTGTCACCCAGCTTTCGTTTAGCCAAGCCCCTAAGCTCATTTTGCTGAAACTCACTTTCAAAGGCTCTCTTGGGAACAAATTGCGCCATCTTTTTTGTTGTAAAAAAGTAAAAATCTTCTTTGGTTTCAGTTACTTCGATAAAAGCAATCCAGTTTGTTTTTCCAGCGGATAGATTTGTATGTCCTCCGATTCCATCTTCATTAAACGAAATATGTTGTATTTCCCTCATAAGCGGAGACGATTTATACTGCCTTCTAATATTCCACTTAAGAATTGGATTTGGGAAGTACTTCAAAAATACTAAAATGGCAATGATCGGCAACAACATTACAAGGAAAACAATTGTGCTGGTCAATATCGTTTCGCTTGAACCAGCAGGACTGATAAGTGCTATGAAAACAATTGAAAAAATACCGGTTACTAGGACAATTATAAATGCGTACTTATGAACGAATTGACGTTTCTGGATAAACGACAAAGCCCGAACATAATCATCAACTGTATATTGAATTTCCAAATCTATTATCTCAATCATAAACCTAAAAACCGCTGTAATTCGGCTTTTAATCATTTCATTGAGAATGACGTAAATGTTGACAATCAAAATCGGCAAATGACGTGTAAATCTCCAAAATTTAATCTTCGTCAATTTCCGAAATAAGTTCAACAATTTGGGATTCTTGTTCTTTGCTTAGTTTCAAATTTTCCACATCGCTCAAATCTTGCGGTCTTCCGGCGAGTTGTTTATTGAAGATCAAATCGTCAATCGAAATAAACTGAAATTCAATTTCGCCGATGGTTGAAGAAGCACGTCTTTTCCAGCACTCTACAAAATCCAATTCTCTTAAGCCCATCAAAATACCTATTCGGGAAGGTTCGATACCGATCTGGAAAACAAGAGTTGGAACGGTGAAATCTTCAACCGTCATATTTGTCAAAGGCGCGCCGAATTCTTTTAAGGCTAAAAAAACACTTTCCGCGTTTTGTTTTGAATTGCTAATCCAAATATCGAGGTCTTTTGTGTATCTCGGTTCGGTGTGTTTGGCGACAGCATATCCACCGATAATTAGATACTTAACTTCGTTTTCCGCAAAGATTTTCAACAGTTCTTTGAAGTCTGAGTTCATTCAGGTCCTTCCCCTTCAATTCATGTTCAAGCAAAACCAATTCCCACACGGCTTGCAATCTTTGTTCGTCAGATAGTCGCTGCCAGAATTCAATATCGAACGAACGATTTCCCTGTTCTTCAATTGTCGTTAATTGCGACATCACCAGGCGATTGTTTTTGTCCAAGTATTTTGCTTCTTTAATCGGCATAATCAAGTCATATTTTAACACAAAAAGA
>JBGTHN010000014.1:0-2744 GCA_041746235.1 Pyrinomonadaceae bacterium
TTCAATGATTTGGGAATGCCGAAGCCTGATGTTTATCTCGGAATCGGTTCGGCTTCGCACGCGGTTCAGACGGCGAAGATTATGCTTGAATTTGAGCCGATCGTCATTCGTGAAAAACCCGATTGGGTTCTAGTCGTCGGCGATGTCAATTCAACGATTGCCTGTGCTTTAGTTAGTTCAAAACTCGGAATAAAAGTCGCTCATGTCGAAGCGGGGTTGCGTTCAAATGATAGAACGATGCCCGAAGAGATTAACCGAATTTTAACCGATTCGATTTCCGATTTGCTTCTCACGCCTTCGCCCGACGGCAATGAGAATTTGAAACGAGAGGGAATTCCCGACGAGAAAATAAAACTCGTTGGAAATGTGATGATTGATTCGCTTTTCCGAAATTTGGAGTTTGCTAAAGAATCAAAAATCCGTGAGAAATATAACTTAGTTGGAATAGACTATGCAGTTTTAACGCTTCATCGTCCTTCAAATGTTGATGAAAAAGATGTTTTTGAAGGTTTGCTTGAATCACTTTCTTCAATCAGTCAAAAACTCCCGATAATTTTCCCCGCACATCCGCGAACTGCCGCACGTATCGAAGAATTCGGATTTTCTGATAAGATCAAAAATTCCAATATACGAATCGTCGAACCGCTCGGTTATTTGGATTTCTCACATTTAATGAGTAATTCAAAACTGGTTTTAACCGATTCGGGTGGATTGCAGGAAGAAACAACCGCACTAAAAATTCCTTGTTTAACTTTGCGGGAAAACACCGAACGCCCGATCACGATTGAAATGGGAACAAATGTTTTGGTTGGAACAAATCCCGCAAAGATCAAACAAACTGCATTCGAGATTTTAGAAAAAGAAGATTTTGCAAAAGATGCAAAAATTCCGCCACTTTGGGATGGCAAGACAGCAGAAAGAATTTGTGATGCTTTGAACAGCAATTAGCAGTTAGCTGTCAGCTTTTAGCTTTTTGATGAGAGAGATCAACCTTTTTTTTATTTGGATTAATTCATTTTCTAAATCTACATACAATTCTTTTTCAAGATAATTCAAATCAAATGCAAGTAATAAGTGATATTCTAATTCGCTTGCAGAACCTAAAGAAATAAACAAATATCTAGCAAATTCAGCGGCACTTTGTTTTCCACAACCTTCTGCTATGTTTGCACCAATCGAAGCAGAAGCACGACGAGTCTGACTCGTTAATCCATAAATCTCAGTCTTAGGAAAAACCTCAGTCGCTTTATAAATAGCTAAGGTCAATTTATGAGCTTTTTCCCAAACCAAAAGGTTCTTAAAATTTCTCATAAATTGACCTTTGTAAGTAACTCGAGAAACAAACAGTAATTGGCTGTTAGCTTTTTGCTTCTTTGCTAAAAGCTATTTGCTCGAAGATTCTTCCATCGGATAACCTGCGTTTTTCCAAGCGGCTGTTCCACCGACTAAAGCGTAAGCATTTGTATAACCTTTGTCCATCAGCATTTGTACCACACGGGCACTTGTATTTTCAGCCGGTCAGGAACAATAAGCGATTATCTTTTTGTCTTTCGGAACTGATTTATAAGTATTCTCAAAATCGTTCGAAGGAACATTTATTGCACCCTTAATATGTTCAGTTTTGTAAGCCGATGCGGAGCGTGTGTCAATGATCACAACTTCGCCCGCATCGAAATCTTTCTTTGCATCAGCCAAAGAAATTCGCGGTGCTTTATCATCACCGTGGTCGTGTCCGTCATCAGCTTTTTGGATGTCGGTTTCCGCAGGTTTGTCTGTTTTGGCAACATCTGCGGTTTTTTCGTTTTTCGTTTCAGTTGATGAAGACGAGGCATTTTGACAACCGATGCCGAATGCCAAAGCCGAGATCATCAACAAGATTAAAATATATCGCATTTAATATCCTCCAGTTACAATGTTCAATTATCCAATTCTAAATTAATTTTTATAGAAATATCCTTAGTTGTCTTCTTTGTCTTCTTTTTTGTCTTCTTTGTTTTCATCTTTATCGTCATTATCTTCACCGTCATTATCATCAGATTTTTTATCTGATTCATCACTTTTTTCAGACGTAGAAGTTCTCGGTTCTTTATCGTCATCATCATTCTCTGATACCGAACCACAAGCTCCGATTGAGATTGCTAACAAAGCTATCAAAAATAAATTTAGTAATTTCATTTATCAACTCCTTTTGAATAAATATTTCAAGAATCAGTTGGCTGTAAATTTAATTATCTAACATCCTTTGAGCCATTGCCAATTTCCGTCGGATATTTTCCATTCCAACAAGCAACGCAAACTGAATCTGTCGCCATTCCTGTTGCTTCCAACATTCCTTCCATAGAAAGATAGCCGAGCGAGTCTGCATTGATCTTTTCGCAAACTTCATTTACAGACATTTGAGCCGCGATCAATTCGCTTTTAACCGGCGTATTAACACCATAATAACAAGGCGAAATCGTCGGCGGACACGAAATTCTCATGTGAACTTCTTTTGCTCCCGCTTCTCTGACAAGTGCGACGACCTTTTTTGATGTCGTTCCGCGAACGATTGAATCGTCAACCAAAATAACCCTCTGACCTTCGATCAAATCCTTTATTGGGTTGAGTTTGAGCCGGACACCGAACGAACGAATTGATTGCGAAGGTTCGATAAAAGTTCTGCCAATGTAATGATTGCGGATAATTCCTTGCCGAAAACTTATGCCCGATTGAGCCGAATAACCGATTGCCGCCGCCACGCCCGA
>JBGTHN010000015.1:0-1882 GCA_041746235.1 Pyrinomonadaceae bacterium
TTCAAATGCAAAACCTCACCTTTAATAAATTTTACGTTTATTTTTTGCAGTTTTTGCTCGAGGTTAAAAGTTACGTCTTCCTCCTCGATCTGCGCGAAAGCGAGTCGTACCAGCGCGGGATAAAAGGTGAATTTTCGTTTCGGCGAAACAAGCGT
This sequence comes from Pyrinomonadaceae bacterium, assembly GCA_041746235.1. Classification (GTDB taxonomy): domain Bacteria; phylum Acidobacteriota; class Blastocatellia; order Pyrinomonadales; family Pyrinomonadaceae; genus Aridibacter. Next base: position 156 of record JBGTHN010000015.1, read on the forward strand.
AATATGGTGCTCGCCGCCGAGTTTCTCTGCAAGTTTTTCCGCCGTTACCAACCCGCCGAAACCGCCGCCTAAAATCAGTATATTGCTCATTTTATCTATACTCCGTATTGATCGTTATCTTGTGCACCGATCACTTGATCTATTTCGTTTCAGAAATAATTTAATAAGATCTATGACTTAAAAGCTGTCGTGTTTTTATTTTGCTAATCCAAATACCATATAAAAAACTTTATAAATTACCCGCCGCAAATTCACGATTACCAATTCTCTGAAACGCCGGTAAGTGATAAATCTTTTATTCGAAACACGATTATCTTTTCTAAGGAATTGCCTACCGTAAAATTTGCTTCGACGGGAGTAAACCTTGGAAATTTCTTAATAAACTCATTAAGGATCTTTGATTTTTCTTCGCTTTCTACTATTTCTTCATATTCCCCGGAGGCGATGACGCTTTTCCACCTCAACCCACCGTCCGCGATTACGTCTATTTGCAGACAGACTTTGGGATTTAGTCGCATTACATCGATTTTCAGCCCCGGCAAGCTGTGTATATATATAAATCCTTCTTTAAAAACGTAATTAACCGGAACAACATGCGGCTCGCGATTTTCCATAACACAACACAATCGTCCGAGTTTGCCACTTTTGAGCATCTCAAGCGAAGCCTTCTTATTCAATTCCTCGATCATTCTAAATTTCCTTTCCAAAATCTGTAAATGCTTTTCAAAACTACTGGAAAATCCCGATCGATAAAACCGGCGGTTTCAGAGAGATCACGGCAGACTTTCTCTTCATACCATATCATTACCGCAAAGACCGTGCCTTTGAAATTCAGTCGTGATATCGCGGATCTTTTGATTCTATGGTCACGAATAATGCGTATTATTCCGCAACCTTCTGCGAAACTTTGCGCGTTTTTGTAAAACACCGGTTTTCTACGGTTGATCAGGAAAGGAGGATTTTTACAACCCGGATGATAGGTATGCGAATTGCAGTTTACAGCCTTTAAATAGTTGGCTCTGCCGTGAATCCAATGGATTCTGAGGAAATTATTATTGTTAATTCAATCAAACCATTATGTTTGACTTAGGCTTGAGCCATTGAAAATGGTGGAATATATGTAGCCCACTGTGCAAACCGTGGGAAGACCGGAAAACTCTGGTTTCAGCCATTGAAAATTGCGACATAATAGATGTATATCGTGGTTTTCAACCACTCAAAATATTGGTTTGAACTATCCCCACGGCTTACGCCATGGGCTACAAAAATATCGTCGGTTTCACCGACTAAAAGCACAGATTTAGTTTGTGGACGTAATTTTTCCATCAAAATACCAATAGAACCAAATAATTTTTTGTGAGGTAAAAAAATGATCGAAATTTTAGATATGGATGAAAAGGACACTTTGGGTTTTCGAGTAAACGGCAGAATTGACAAGGAAGATGTAAAACAAGTTTTTGAACTGTTGGAAAAAAAGTCTGAATCCATTGGCAAACTGAAGCTTTATACCGAGATCGAGGAATTTGGCATAAGCGATCTGTCACTCGATGCAATAAAGGAAGATATAAAATTCTGGTTCAAACACCCCGGAATGCTTCCAGATATTGACAAAGTTGTATTGGTTACCGACAAAGACTGGGTGAAGACAATATTCGATATTGAATGCGCGCTAATTCCGACGCTTGAAGGAGAATGTTTTTCGCCCGATCAAAAAGTTGAAGCGGTCA
>JBGTHN010000016.1:0-2743 GCA_041746235.1 Pyrinomonadaceae bacterium
GTGAAACCAGATCAAGCCTTTCAACCGGCACAAAAAGTTTTGCTTTGTCGGCATAAACAAGAAGCATAAACTCTCGTTCAATTCCTTGCGTGCCGATCATCTGCAAACCTTCAAAACTTCCGATTCCGTGGTCAACGTGAACAACAAAATCGCCTTGTTTCAAATCCCGAAAGTCTGAGATAAATGCACTGGTCTTTGGTCTTCGATTTTTAGTTTTTGATTTGTTTGGTCGAAATTCAAGTTGTGTATTTTCTCCAAAAATCTCTGTTTCGTTATAAACCTTCATTCCCAAAGATGGAATTTCAAAACCGCTCGAAAGATCACCGATTCGCAAAAGGTCACCCGGCAGAACAACTTCATAATCACGCAAAATATCGTTAAATCTTTCCGCTAAACCTTGCGATTGAAAAACGAATGATGTTTCTTTGGGTAATTCGTCTTTTCCTCTTAAATCATTCGCAAATGATTTTATATCGCCGTGATATTTGCGGGTTGAACGAGATTGAATTTCAAGATTTACGGATTTTTCGGCGGTTGGAAATAAGAAAAGTGGTTTTTGGTCTTGGGTTTTTGGTCTTTGATTCTGAGATATGAAATCTGAAACCTGAGATGCTTCTAAGTTTCCGCCAATTGCGAATTCTTCATCGGTTTCTGCCGCAAGTTTTCCTAAACCCCGCAATTCTAATCTTTGCATTTGACCGAGCTTTTCTTGCAGCAATTTAGGTTCTAAAAATAGTTCAAACGGCTCAAGTCCTATTTCACCGTGTTCGATAATTTCTTCGTAATGATCTTGTAAACGCTCATAAAAATCACCAAGATTTTGCTCAATAAAGGTCGGTTCATCAATTACAAAAACGCAATTTTCTAAATAATCAAAAATTGTCGAATCTTTTTTGTGAACAAGTGGCATTAAAAATTCCCAGCCCGAAAATGATTCGCCTTCATCGGCAAAATCTGTGCGGTCTTTTAAGTTGCGTTTAAAAGATTCATCGCTAAATTTTTCATGAGCGATTTCCGCCCAAAATTTAAAATCTTCGGAGGTCGCCGCAAATTCACGCATCGGAGCGATTGATGTTTCATCCAATTGCTCGATCGAAAGTTGCGAATCGGCATCAAAGGTGCGAATCGAATCAACCGTATCGCCAAAAAATTCTATGCGGACGGGGTTTTCGCTCGTCGGCGACCAAACATCAATTATTCCGCCACGCATCGAAAATTCGCCGACATTGGCGATCGGTTCTTCACGTTTATAACCGCTTGCAAATAATTTGCCGACCAATATATCAGGTGGAAAATCTTCGTCGCGTTTTAATATCGCACCGAGATTTTTCAATTTATCTTGCGAAGGAATTATTGTGATCAAAGATTTTGCTGTAACGACTAAAAAATCCGGCATCTTTTGCGTCAAATTCCAGAGCGTCAAGGCACGTTTTTCCTGAGTTTCGGCGTGTGGTGAAATCCCCGAATAAACATCGGATTCAAAAGAGGGAAGAGTTAAAAGTGAAAACTTTGGAGTTTGGAGTTTGGAGTTTGGAGTTTGGACAGATTTTTGAAAAAAATCTAAATCAGATTCCCAGGTTTCCAAATCTTGATTTAAATCTGTGATTACAACAAAGGTTTTATCGGTTGTGCCTTGAAGTTCGGATAAAATGTAGGCTTTTGCGGCGATTGAAGTTAAACCGCTTAGACTTAAAACTCTTATTCCACGCTTTATTTCATTACGCAGACGGTTTAATTCATTTGGTGTTTCAGTTGAAGGATTCATATATTTTGTAGTTAAATCAGTTTGATAATTTACCTGTTTAAACACAGCTATCCGCAAATAAATAAACTTGACTACCTGTGTCATATTCATTTATCTGCGGTAAATTCTTGTTAATTTAGACTTTCGCACGTATGAAGTTTGTTTTCAAATTGAAACAAAAAAAGTGCCGACTTTTTTACAAAGCCGACACTTACGTTAAGGAGTGCAAGTTTAGAATTATTCTGTTTCAAGCGTCCAATTGAAGGTCAAATCATTTTTCGCAACAATTTTGTCATCCAGTTTTTTTGTTAATGTTCCGCTCAAAACTTTTGTGTTTTCGTCCAAAGTATAAAAATTACCTTTGACAAGAAAATCACCGTTGAATTCGTATTTAATGCCGTCTTCGGTTTCGGTTACAAAATGAAGTTTTCCGTCGGCAATGTTGATTTCTTCAAAACGAATTTGTTTATCACGATTCTTGCCGTCAAGTATCACATAACCATTCAATGCAACTAAATCACCATAATGATTGTCCGTTTTTGCAACGTCAAAATTTTTGTTGTTAATTTTGATATACAAAAAATCTTCAAATCCGTTTGGAAAACCATCGAAAAAGTAAAAACCTTCCGGGTCAAAATACTCTGAATTATTTTCATCAACGTGCGGCGAAGTTAATTTGTCTTCTTCAAAATGAATCGGCAAAACACTTTCGGGATCGTTAATGTCAAATTCAACTACTTCTACTTCCGTTTTTTGCAATTTAACGATTTCTTGATCTGTATCTAAATTATTGCTTCCAAAAAAATTATAAACGCCTACCCAAGCTAAACCAAAAAAGAGTGTGGTCAAACCAACTGCAAAATAAAATAATATATTTCTTAACTTCATTAAAAACTTACTCCTATGAAAACTTAACTTAAATTTATATAAAGAACTTCAATTTAATAATCTTATAGATTTCCAAGTTTAAAAACAGCGGTCTTTTACTGTTTAAAGAAT
>JBGTHN010000017.1:0-16362 GCA_041746235.1 Pyrinomonadaceae bacterium
AGCAGTTGGACAAAAGTCGGTTCAACCGTAACGACGAGTTCGACGACTTTAACGACGGCAACCTTTACCGTCAATGCAGCAGGCGTGCATCGTTTTGAATTACGCAAAATTTCGGGCGGTTCGAATCGCATAAACTTCGACGATTTTACGGTCACGGATTATGCCGCACCGACTCCGACTCCGACACCGACACCAACTCCGCCAACTTCGAGTTCGGTTCATTTGACGATGGGAAATCCTTCAGGTGCGGTAACGAATTCAAGTTACACAACGAATTATCTGATGGAAAAAACCGGATATGCAATGTCATATCACCGCGACAACGGCAGACCGAATTGGGTTTCGTGGCATCTCGATTCGAGTTGGATCGGTTCAACACCGCGACAAGACGACTTTCGTGCCGACACAGCTTTGCCAACAGGTTGGTATCGTGTTTCGGGATCAAGTTTTTCGGGTTCGGGATATGATCGCGGACACATGACACCTTCAGGCGACCGCACGAAAACGGTTGCGAATAATTCCGAAACATTTTTGATGACGAATATGCTCGCTCAAGCTCCGAACAATAACCAACAACATTGGGCGACGCTCGAAACTTATTGCCGAACGCTCGCGGGACAAGGCAACGAACTCTACATAATTTCGGGCGGACACGGCACAAGCGGATATATCAACAACGGAAATGTTGCTGTTCCGACATACACTTGGAAGGTCATAATGGTCTTGCCGAGCGGAACAAATGACGTTTCGCGTGTAACGAATTCAACCCGACTTATCGCCATCGTTTCGCCGAACCAAAACGGCATTTCAAGCGATTGGCGTTCGTTCCGTGTGAGCGTTGATTACGTCGAATCTTTGACGGGTTACAACTTCTTTTCAAACGTCCCGACATCCATCCAAAGCGTTATCGAAGCAACAATTGACAATCAATTGATTGATGATTCGGAAATGTTCATAGATAAATACGGACAAGACGAGATCGAAGCAGAAAAGGCTTGGAGCGAAAAGTCGAAAATAGATAAAAAATAATTTACCATCGGACTGCGGGCATCCCTGCCCGCAAGTTCTGTATTTAAAGCGTTTGAATAAGTAAATATGCTTTCAATCCAACAATGAATACAGCGAATAATCAAAGAAAAATGCGGCGAATATTGACAAATATACGCCGCATTTTCAGTTTTATCCGCTGAATATCAACTAACATTCACTGAATATTGATAAACATTCGTTGAATACCACTCAATATTCAACGAATACTCACCAAAAACCACCGATTTATCGCAATTTCCCGCTGACAAATTGCGTTTTCCCACTGACTTTTCGTGATTTCCCGCTGTCCCAACGCGATTTCCCGTTGGGAAATTCCATTTTCCCGCTGTCCCAACGCGATTTCCCGCCGACTAATCCTGATTTCCCACTGGGAAATTGTAATTTCCCGCTGACTTTTCGTGATTTCCCGCCGGGAAATTGCAATTTCCCAACGAACTATTCTCAAAATATTGCGGTTTTTGGCAAGAATTTCGGGGGATTTGCTCTTTTTACTTTTGCTTATTGATGTTGTCAATAGGTATTTCTTAGTCGCTGAAAGCGACAAAGATAATAGCGTAGGGTGAAGCGAAGAATGAGCGTAACCCTACGTTTGTTGACATCAAGCCATCGCTCGCTGAAAGTGAGCAACGTGTTGCTCACTTTCAGCGAGCGAAAACCGTATCAAATGGACGTAGGGTTTCATTCCGCGATCGCTTCATTGCACCCTACGCTATTATCTTTGTCACCGTTGGCGACAGGAAAATACATTAAACGAGTAACATTATTACTTTGATTTGATTCCGAGATTTCGCATACGTCTGTAGAGATGACTGCGGTCAACGCCCATTTCTTCGGCGGCTTTTGTTACGTTTCCGTCGGTTTCTTCGAGTTTGTGGAGAATGAATTCGCGTTGATAAGCATCGGTCGCGTCTTTGAATGACGGAAAGCGAAAACTCGAAGCGGTCGGTGCATCGGACGGATTAAATGGCGGCAGATCGTCGGCGTTTATCTCGTCCTTTTCGTTCATAATAACGATTCGCTCGACCGTGTTGCGAAGTTCGCGGACATTTCCAAGCCACGCATAATTTTGCATCGCTTCGATCGCTTCGTCGGTAAATATTTTCGGGTGCTTACCGTAATCGGTCGTAAATTTTATGTTGAAATGCTCGATCAACGCCGGAATATCTTCGGTTCGTTCACGAAGCGGCGGAATTTGAAACGGTATCACATTCAAACGATAAAAAAGATCGGTGCGAAAATTGCCGTTCTCGATCAGATCATGGAGTCTTTTGTTCGTCGCCGAGATTACACGCACATCAACTTTAACAGGCGTGTTGCTTCCGACCGGATCAAATCTCTGTTCTTCCAAAACACGCAGCATTTTCGCCTGCACACGTTCGCTCATATCGCCGATCTCATCGAGAAAAAGCGTCCCGCCATCCGCAACTTCAAACTTTCCTTTCTTCGCCTTCAATGCTCCCGAAAATGCACCTTTCGCGTGTCCGAAAAGTTCCGATTCAACCAGATCTTCGGGAATCGCCGCAGAATTTATTTCAACGAACGGCGTATTTTTGCGTTTTGAATTGGCGTGAATCGCCCGTGCAACGAGTTCCTTTCCCGTTCCCGATTCGCCCGAAATTAAAACTCTGCCGTCGGTCGGTGCAACGATGGAAATCTGCTTTCGCAAAGCCCGCATCGCTATCGAATCGCCGACCATTTCATATTCGTGGCTAATTTGTTCGGTTAAATTTTTGTTGACGCGTTCGAGTTCGCGTTGCTTGATCGCATTGCGAACCGTCAGGATCGTTTTTTCGAGTGAAAGTGGTTTCTCGATAAAATCGAACGCACCGAGTTTCGTCGCATTGACCGCAGTTTCGATATTTCCGTGTCCCGAGATCATCACCACCGACGAATCATTTCCCTTCTCACGCAATTTTTGAAGCGTTTCAAGTCCGTCAATTCCGCCGAGCCACACGTCGAGCAAGATACAGCTAAAATTATTCGACTCGACCGACCGCAGACAATCTTCGCCCGATTCGACCGTCTCGACATCAAATCCCTCATCTTCCAAAACGCCGCGTAAGGTTTCGCGTATTCCGCGTTCATCATCAACTATTAAAATCGTATTAGACATTTATGGGTAATTCTACAATAAATTTCGCACCTTTTGGAGTGTTTGCGACCGCTTTTATTTTTCCGCCGTGTTCCGTAATGATTCGTTGAACGATCGCCAACCCCAAACCTGTTCCGCGTCCTTTGGTCGAGAAATACGGTTGGAATAATTTTTGAAAATCTCGCGGATTAATTCCTTTGCCGTGGTCGGAAAATTCCGCAACTATTATATCTCTCGCTTGATCGTAATAAGTTTTGATAAAAATTTCGTTGCCGTCTTCGCTTTCATCAAAAGCCTCCAACGAATTATCTATTAGGTTTACAAAAACACGCTTTAATTGCTCGGCATCGATCATAGTTTGCGGAATCTTTTCAGCGAGATCGGTTTTGATATGCACATCTTCGGTGCGGTCTTCATACAGCAAAACGGCTTGTTTAACGACTTCGTTGACGTTGCCTTCTTCGAGTTTCACATTAGGAAGGCGTGCGAATTTAGAAAACTCATCAACCATTGATTTCAACGAAGAAACTTCACGCAAAATCGTTTTTGTTCCATCATTTATCACTTTCGATGTCTGCTCCGTAATGTGAATACTTTGATCTTCCAACCCCGAACCCGAAACTCTAAACTCTGAACTCTGAACTTTTTCTCCCGTAAAACGCTTGGCGATGCGTTCTGCCGAAAGTTGGATAGGTGTCAGAGGATTCTTGATCTCGTGTGCCATACGGCGTGCGACTTCCTGCCACGCGGATGCTCTTTGGGCGGAAATAAGTTCGGACAAATCTTCGATAACGAGAACCGAACCGCCTTCATCGGGCAGAGCCGTCGCCGTCAATGCCACCGACAAATTTTCATTTCCATCAATGCTTCCGTCAACATTTTCTCTCTGCAAAACCGTCTGTTCGGTTGATTTTCCAATGCGTTTTGCACGCGAAAGAAGTTTTTCCAAAACCTGCGTATTTTCCTCATTGACCAGTTGTTTTAATTCAAAGTTTGTAAAATCCGCATCCTCCAACTTGAACATATCCATCGCCGCTTTATTTATAGTCGTTACACGGTTTTTACTATCAAAGGAGATAACACCTGTGGAAAGCGATTGCAAAATTGTTTCAATATATCTGCGATGTTCTTCAAGTTCGGCGGAATTTTTCTCCAATTTCCCGGACATTTCGTTAAATGCTCCGACCAGCAATGCAAGTTCATCTTCGGCAAATGTATCTACCCGATATGCAAAATTCCCTTTGGCGATCTCATCCGCACCTTCCGCCAAAGCACGTATCGGACGAGTTAGATTTTTGCCGATATGAAATGCCATCCAGGATGCGGCGAATATCAATAAAAAAGTCAGAAGTCCGAGTGTTGTGATTCCCGTCCGACGAACAAAAATATTCTGTGATTTCAGATCATCAATTTCGCCCAAAGAATCCAGAGCAATTTGTTCAATTTCGCTCGCATCCGGCAAATTCATCGCCAACAAAAGCGTTTTCCCTTCGGACATTGTTTGTTTTGTAACATCTAGATCTGTTTCTTTGTTTATGCCGGAAGGATTAATAAAATCAGTTTGAGAAGCGTTTTTGATACTTTCATTTATTAAGGTTTTCTGCTCGGACGTTAAATTTTTCTGTTCGGCTTCGGCGATGATCTTGTTTTCCGAATTGTGAATTTCGAGCCGCAAAAAATCTCCAACATCAACAATTTCCTGCAATTTTTCATCAGTAATATTTTCTCTGTCGAGTGCTTTCGCCAGAATCGGAGCAGTTTTTCTTAGTTTTTCAATTTGCTTCTCGTTGGTCTTGCTTCGGACATCTTTTGATTTACGAACCATATTAACAACCTGTTCAGGTATCAGCGTGAACCAACGCTCGACCGCACGATTCATAAAAAGATATGAAAAAACCGCCATTGCGATCAAAGGCAAAATACTGACCGCCGCAAAATATATGAGCAGACGCGTTTTGATCTTTGAACCGAGTTGCAACGCACGTCTTTCCTGTCGAAGTTTAAGCAAACTGCGTATCAGAATAAACGCAAAGATTATAAAAGCGATAAAATTAAGCGAAGAAAGTGCGTATAAGATCAAAGTTTCTTTGGCAGAATCAATCGTTAAACTTTTCCAGACGTTTGATGATTGAAGCATAAACAAACACAGCAACAATATGAAAACAATTCCTCCCAAAATCCATGGAGGTTTGCGTTTCTGCTTTTTCTTTTCTTTGTCTTTGCTCATTTTTCAATAAATTTTAGCATATATCTGTGGCAAAGTTCGCTTATTGAAACTGTAAATTAATAGAAAAGATTTTCGCATTAGACAACCAATATTCGCCTCAAAGTCAACTAATAATGCAAATAACCGTTTCTCTTCCCGTTCAGCAAAGTAGGAGAAAAAATCTATGCAAAACAAATTCTATATCGTTTTATCGTTGATAATTCTTTTTTCGGTTTCCATTTTCGCCAATGAAAATGCCGAGATTCTTGCCAAACAAGCGATCTCCGAAGACGCAAACGAATCACAAATTGCTATCAGATCATTGCGTGAAATGAATCAAGCAGGCTTAGATGCTTTAGTTAAGGTCTATTCAAACGAAATTGCAAATTACGCTAAAACTGGACAAAAAACCGCTTCGTGGCAAAAAATTTCAAACGCGATTGATAGTGTTGCAATGCAAAAAGATGCTTACGCTTCAAAACTTTTCTGGCATACGGATTTTGAAAAAGCTCAAGCCGAAGCACAAAAAACCAATAAACCAATTTTATCGCTCCGTTTATTAGGAAATCTGAATGAAGAATACAGTTGTGCGAACAGTCGTTTTTTCCGTTCGACACTTTATTCAAACGCTGAAATTTCCAAATACCTACGTGAAAATTATGTTCTGCATTGGAAATCCGTCCGCCCCGCACCGAAAGTTACAATTGATTTCGGCGACGGCAGAAAAATCGAACGAACTTTGACGGGAAATAGTATTCATTATGTTTTGAACAAAGATGGCAGAGTTATGGACGCTTTGCCGGGTTTGAATAGTCCGCATATTTTTCAGAAATTTTTATTGGAAGCAGGTCAAGTTGTAATTATGTCTGAAAGCCCTGTCAATAAATTTACTCCTGAAGCAAAAACTAATTATATTAATATGTATCGCTCATCAAATTACAGAAATCTAAGGCGAAAAATCAACAATGCCGGAAAACAATTAGAACTTAAATTCGATACAAATAATCAATCGAGTCGCAACTTGGATGAAATGCCTTCCGCAATGCTTGCATCTTCACTTGCAGTTACAAAAAGTGTTGTCGAAGTAAATATTTTAAATGATATTACGCCTGACGTTACAAGATTTGGTAATGAACAAATTAATTTTGACCAATGGAAACAAATTGCCGTTTTAACAAAAAACGATGCAAAACTCGACGCTCAAAGCATCGCATTTATTCACAATCAAACCGCGAGCAATAAATTGTCCGACAAACAATTCAACGAGCTTATCAAAAACCTCGAAACATATATTTCTGTTGACACTGCAAGAAATGACTTCTTGATGCGGCTGAATCTGCTAACGTGGCTCAACAAAGGTCTCGATCATGATGTCGAAAAACTGAACGAAAAAGTTTACGCCAAACTTTTCTTAACACCTTACGAAGATAAATGGCTCGGACTTTACGCTCCCGAACTTTATACGGCATTAGACGGAAACGGCTTAAGCAATTAAAAGTTAAAAATTCAAAATTCAAAAAGTTTCTGTGTTAAAATCTCAGTTTATTTCACTTACGAAGTAACCTGAGATTTTTTAATTTTGAATTTTTAACTTTTAACTTTTAACTTTTAATTATTATGCGTTGGACAAATTTTTTTATACCTACTTTGAGAGATGATCCTGCCGAAGCCGAAAGTGTTTCGCACAAGTTACTTATTCGTGCGGGTTTGATCCGTCAACTTTCTGCCGGAATCTATTCATATCTTCCGATGGCACAGAAGATAATTCGGAAGATCAACGAAATTATCCGCGAAGAGATGAATTCTATCGGCGGACAGGAATTTTATCTGCCAGCCTTAAACCCGCGTGAGATTTGGGATGAAACGGGACGCTGGGATGTGATGGGCGATAATATGTTTCGCATCAAAGACCGCAAAGGTGCTGATCTTTGTCTCGGAATGACGCACGAAGAAGTTTTCACTTCGATCGCCCGTCACGAACTTAATTCTTACAAACAATTGCCGCAGATCTGGTATCAGATCCAGATGAAATTCCGCGACGAACCGCGTCCAAAATCGGGACTTCTTCGCGTTCGTCAATTTACGATGAAGGATTCATATTCATTCGATGTTGATACGGACGGATTGGACGTTGCGTTTGAAAAACACAAGGAAGCATACAAACGAATTTTCTCGCGTTGCGGTTTGGATTTTGAACTGGTCGAGGCATCTTCGGGTGCGATGGGCGGTTCGGCTTCGACGGAATTTATGGTCAAAACCGATGCCGGCGAAGATTTGATCGCGACCTGCACAATTTGCGATTATGCGGCGAATGTTGAAAAAGCAACTTCACTACTTGAGGCAATAACTGACGAAGACGGTTTGGATTCGCCGGAAGAATTCCCAACTCCGAATATACGAACAATTGAACAATTAGCAAATTTTGAAGGCGGTGCGGAAGCGACACGACAAATAAAAACACTTGTTTTCAAAGCGACTTACGAAGCGGAAGAAACTTATGTCATCGCACTTTTGCGTGGAGATCATCAGTTGCAAGAAATAAAATTGCAGGACGCAATCGCGGCGAACGAAATTCGACCTTTGCAGGATGAAGAAATATTTGAATTATTAAACGCACACGCCGGAAGTTTGGGCGGAGTTAATGCGAAGGAAAAAGCAAAAGCAAACGATAAGGAAGTTTTTATCATCGGAGATTTGGCTCTAAATAATCGCAAAAATATGACGACGGGTGTGAACAAGGATGGTTTCCATTTTCGCGGCGTTGATGTCGAAAGAGATGTTCCAATTGATAAATGGTCAGATCTGCGTGCGGTCAATTCGGGCGAAAATTGTCCGAACTGCGAAAGCGGAGTTTTAGAAATTGCGAAATCTTTAGAGATCGGACATATTTTTAAACTCGGCACAAAGTATTCCGACTCAATGAACGCAACGGTTTTGAATGAAAATGGAAAACCTGTTCCAGTCGTAATGGGAAGTTACGGCATCGGCGTTGAGCGAATTATGGCTTCCGTTATCGAACAAAATCACGATGATGACGGAATTATCTGGACAAAAAATGTTTCGCCGTTTGATGTCATTGTAACTGTAACGAATGTTAAACAAGAAGATTTACTCGAAGCGGGCGAGAAAGTTTACGACGAATTAAAAGCGAAAGGTTTTGATGTTTTGCTTGATGATAGAAACGAGCGAGCGGGCGTAAAATTCAATGACGCGGAACTTATCGGAATTCCGTTTCGTGTAACCATCGGCAAAAAAGCAAACGAAGGAATAGTCGAATTGACGACACGACGAACGAAAGAAACTATTGATATTAGAATTGATGAAATTGTCGAAAGGTTAATGGATAATTAAGAATTTACGATTTATGATGTTTTTCGTAAGTTAAATGCGTTAAGATTACTTGAAATGAAGTTTTGGAAAATAAAATTTGTGTGTATGTTGGTTCTGCTTTTTGTTTTGGCAGGAAATACTCCTTCACAAGATTTTCTTCCGCAACTTGTTCGGCAAATCAAACCATCCGCTGTTGCCATCGAAACATTTGATGCGAAAGGAAAAACTCTTTCGCGTGGAAGCGGATTTTTTATAGATAGCGATAAAATAATCACAAATCGCCACGTTATCGAAAAATCCAGTCGGGTTGAAATTCATCTAAGTAACGGAAATAAATATCAGGCAAGCGGAATTTTAGCGATTGACGGCGAAGGCGATCTGGCACTTTTGTTTGTAAATGTTCCGATAGAATTTGCAAAACCGCTACCAATCATTCAAACAAATCCCGAAGAAGGCGAATCAATTGTTGTCATCGGCAATCCTTATGGCTTAGAGGGTTCGGTTTCAAATGGAATTGTTTCGGCTGTCCGTGAAATTCCGGGTTATGGAAAGATCATTCAAATAACCGCACCAATTTCGCCCGGTTCAAGCGGTTCGCCCGTCGTAAATATGCGTGGACAAGTTATCGGCGTGGCGACTTTGCAAGCGGAAGAAGGACAGAGTTTAAATTTTGCAGTGCCTTCGGAACGAATTGCCCAACTCAAGATCGGACAACTACAATCATTTGCAAATGTTTCAAAAGAAACTAATCAAAATAAACGTGCGATTGCCGAAAGGCTTTATTCAAAAGGTTTGCAGAATTTATCAAACGATGATTACGCAAAGGCACTTCCATATTTCAATGAAGCTGTTAAAAGCGATCCGACCTATGCGGAGGCTTGGTATCAGGTCGGTTTTTGTTACGGAATGCTCGGAATGCACAGCGAAGCACTCGAAGCGTCAACAAATGCCGCCAAACTTCGTCCCGAATGGGTGGAAACTTATGTAAATATTGGTGCATCAAGTTTTGCCTTGAAGCGTTTTGACGACGCGGCGGAAGCATATAAAAAAGCATCGAAACTTGACCCAAACAGAGGTGAATTACAATACGCACTTGGACTTTCCTATAATCGGCTGGGCAGAGTAGATGAAGCGATTCTTGCATATCGGCGGGCAATTACACTCAAACCCGATTTTGCTCCAGCCATCGAAAATTTAGGCTTGGCTTATTTTCAACAAAAACGCTATAAGGAAGCAATCAAGGCTTTTGAAAGTTTGCAAAGTTATAAATCCGATGCAAACACCTATAACTATTTGGGCGAAAGCTATCTTGAAACCGGCAAAATGCAAAAAAGCATCGAAGCATTTAGCAATGCCGTCAATATGGATGCAAGTTTTGAGAAAGCAAGATTTAATTTGGGACGTGCTTATCTAAAGAAAGGCGAACGAGATATGGCTCAGATCCAATACGAAATTTTGCAAGCCAATCAATCCGATTGGGCGGACAGACTCTATATTTTAATTAATCCTTAGATTATTAAAGAAAAAAGAAATTTGTAAAAGAACACGAATTATTTGTTAAATCCGTGTTCTTTTTTTGAAATATTTATTGGCTCGCTTCACTTATTAAAGCGGTTAGAACATTATTTTGGATCGTTATATTACTTGTAATATCTTGATGACTTTCGCATATAAACATTGCATAGGTAAGCGGCAGAGCCGAATCAAAAAGATAGCTTTTGCGACGATCTTCTGCAAGCGTTTCCGCGAGCAGAGACCTTCTTGTTACCTGTCCGTCTCCCGAACTATACATAATATTTTTCATTTGTTCTTCGGTAATCTTAACGTCTTTTGAATTCTTAAAAGCAGTTGCTTTTGTAAGAGTTACCCATTTTTCATCCTTCGGGTCTTGATAAATAACGAGTGAGTCTATAGTTCTTTTGCAATCGCTACCGATAATGAACATTCCGACCGAAACACGTTTAGAACTTCCCGCATCCAATGCGTCGTGAAATTTTTTCGCTCTTTGCAAAACGATCGAAAAATACTCTTCAAAACGCCCCGTTTCGGCTTCGGTGAGCCCCTTAAAATTATCCGGCTTTTCAAACATAGCCCAACTATATTTCTTCCATGTTTTAATATCGTATAGATCAATTTTCATCGGCTTGAGGTCTTCATCAAAAACACGAACTGTTCGCTGATGCGGAAGAAGTTGGAAGATCGCGGGCATCGTTGCAATATCAAGGCTGGATAAATTTCTGACGAACGGCAAATCCGTGCTTCCGCCAAGCGATGAGCGACCTTTTAAAACCGTTTCTAAGGCACTTACAGAGCCTTCATTTGGAACTCCAAATAGAAATATCTTGCTGAAATAATTCTCGCCCGACCAATTCGGAACGGGTTTTCCATTCGGCAAATCTACTTTGCCATACATTAACGCATAACGTGCGATCAAACCGCCCATCGAATGTGCCAAAAGATTGAATTTTGCATTCGGAGACTTTGAATCAACCCGTAATTTTTCGATTTTCTCGATCAATATGCGTGCGGTTTCAACATTGTCACGCCGCCAATCGTATGGAAATACAAAAAATTTATCCTCCAAATTGGTCGGCGGATTTTCCCAAGATGCTTCTTCATAACCACCGTAATTATTTAATGTATCAATTAATTGTTTATAAACCTTTTGGTCGGGAAGAAGTTTGAGTTCAACCTGTCGGAGAATATCTCCGGGTATGAGATTGTCCTGACTTAATTTTGGCTCGGTAGCAATTGGAAGACGCAGATCATCATCTTTTGAACGTCCGACGCTGAACCAAACCTTTTCTTTTGTATCTTTATTAATAAGTTCAGAGCCGAGAATTCCCGGAATAAGTATGATCGGAAGTTTGCCTTTACGAGTTTTCGCGTCTTTGTAGATCAAATTCAGATCAGGTTCTTTTTGGGCAAAAGATTCTGCCGTCAAAGAAAACATAAAAAATGCCGTGAGGCAGAAAATCAAATATCTCGATCTATTTTTTTGCATAGTTTTTATTCATTTCCCCATTTACGATTTATTAAACTTGCAACGAATCCCGCACCGAATCCGTTATCAATATTTACCACCGTTACATTCGATGCACAAGAGTTTAACATCCCTAAAAGTGCGGCGATTCCATTAAAAGATGCTCCGTAACCGATGCTCGTCGGCACTGCAATTACCGGAACTTTAACAAGTCCGCCGACTACCGACGGCAAAGCACCTTCCATTCCGGCAACGACGATAACAACTCTGGAACTCTGCAAAATTTCGCGTTCCGATAAAAGTCTATGAATTCCGGCAACTCCCGCATCCCAAATTCTTTTCACATCGTTACCCATCGTTTCCGCCGTCAAAGCCGCTTCTTCCGCGATTGGAATATCGCTCGTTCCGGCTGTTACAACGGAAATTTCACCAACTCCCAGATTTTCTTTATCCCGAAAAATCCGAATTAATCGAGCCTGCTCGTGCCATTCGGCTTCGGTAAAAACATTGCGAATCTCGCCAAAAACTTCTGCATTTGTATGCGTGATCAAAATATTCGGCGAACGTGCGACAAGTTTTTCAAATATACCAACAATTTGCTCATTCGTTTTTCCTTCGCCAAAAATGACTTCGGGAAATCCTTGGCGTTCAGCCCTTGAGTGATCAATTCGGGCATAACCAATGTCTTCATAAGATAGGTTTTTGATTGCTTTAGTTGCTTGTGGCAATGAAAGTTTCCCTTCGGTGTGAGATAAAATGATTTCTTCAATTTTGCTTGTATTCATAAAATCATTCTAAGAAAAATTATTTAAAATAAAAAACGGTGAGATACATCACCGTTTAATATCAATTGCAAAAACGAAGCCTTATAAGGATTAATCAGATGAAAATGCTGACATATTTATAAGCCGCACACATTTTTATTAATGTCCAATTTACATAATCATTTCTGATTAATCCTAATAAGACTTCGTTTGTTACAATCTTCTGAGCGTTCATATTCTAAGTTGTCCTCCACTCTTATGAGTTTCAACAGTTATATTATTGGCAATTGATATGCCAAAGTCTTTAAAACCGTTATTAGCCAATTAAAATCGGATTAAAACGAACATTCCATAAATATTTTTATCAAACAAGATTAAAACGATTCGTTCAGATTGAATGGATTTATTTCATCAATATGACTTGAATTGATTCAAATGCTGTATTTCAATTCATTTATAGGTTGGATTTATTTTTCTCAAAAGTGCTAGAGTTATTTTTAGAAAGTATTTAAGATTATGGAACTAACAGTTGCAATTACAGGTGCTTCCGGCACGATTTACGCATATCGCACGTTACAGATGCTTGCGGCAAGCGGTGCTGTAACGACCATAAATTTGATTATGTCGAGCGTTGTTCCAACCGTTGCACAGGTTGAAATGGGAACAAATTTGCGTGATTCAAATTCGGAAAGCATCAATGAATGGTTAGGTTTAGAAAAAGATTCTAAATTGATACGCTTCTGGCGGCTTGATAATTTTGCGGCAAAACCTTCGTCGGGTTCAAATAAACAAGCAGGAATGATAATTGTGCCGTGTTCGATGGGAACTCTCGGTGCGATCGCTTCGGGTGCGATAACAAATTTAATTCATCGGGCGGCGGACGTTACATTAAAAGAACGCCGAAAACTGGTCATCGTTCCGCGTGAAACTCCGTATAGTTCGATACATCTTGAAAATATGCTCAAACTTTCTAACGCCGGAGCAAGTATTTTGCCCGCATCTCCGGGATTTTATCATCGTCCGAAAACCATTGAAGAACTCGTTGACCATCTGTGTTTTCGCATCTTAGACCAATTTGATATTCCACATTCTACGAAAACACAATGGACAGGCGAAGAGGTTAAACAATAATGAATACGGCTTCAAGATTCGATAATCGCGTAGAAAATTACGTCAAATACCGTCCGCATTATCCGTCTGAAATGCTTAATTTATTTCGAGATGAAATGAATCTGCAAAAATCGTCCGTAATTGCTGACATCGGTTCGGGAACGGGAATTTCCGCAAAATTGTTTCTTGAAAATGGCAACAAAGTCTTTGGAATTGAGCCAAATGAATTGATGCGACAAGCATCATTAGAATATTTATCAAACTTTCCAGATTTCAAAGTCGTAAATGGAACGGCTGAAAACACTACACTTGATGATAAAAGTCTTGATCTTATTGTTGCGGCACAAGCATTTCATTGGTTTGACAATGCAAAAACTTTGAATGAATTTCGTCGCATTTTACGTAAAGATGGATTTATCGCTTTGATCTGGAATGAACGTCAACTTGACTCAAACGAGTTTTTGCGTGAATATGAACGCTTTTTGGTCGAACACGGCACAGATTACGAAAAAGTCCGCCACGACCGCATTAAAAAAGAATCTTTACAAGACATTTTTAAACTGGAATTTAATTTAACAACGATTGAAAACTCGCAAACGCTCGATTTTAAAGGATTAAAAGGAAGGATTTTATCTTCATCCTATATGCCTTCGGAAGAAAACCCGCGTTTTGCCGAAATGGAAAAAACTTTAAAACTGCTTTTTGCAGAACACTCCGAAAAGGGTAAAATACAACTTTTGTATAACACAAATATTTTCTATACGAAAATATAAAATTTAATATGGAAACCGCATTAGAAAGACCAGAATTACGAACAATATCCGTGGCACATTCGCCCGATTCGGACGATGCTTTTATGTTCTACGGCTTGGCAACAAGCAAGTTGGAAACCGATGGTTTGAAATTTGAACACACGCTCAAAGATATTCAAACATTAAATGAAGACGCAAAGAACGGAGTTTATGATGTAACCGCGATCAGCTTTCACGCTTATTGTTATGTTGCTGATAAATATGCACTTCTGCCGCACGGAGCAAGTATCGGCGATAATTACGGTCCGATTCTTGTTTCAAAAGAACCGCGTTCCGTCGAAGAAATTCCCGAAATGAAAATTGCCATTCCGGGTGAATTAACCAGTGCTTTTTTGGCAATGCGTATTTATAATTCGGATTTTAAATACGAAGTTATTCCGTTTGACGAAATTATAGATGCGGTTCAAAAAGGCAAGGTTGACGCAGGACTTCTCATTCACGAAGGACAGCTTTTTTACAAACAAGTCGGATTAGACAAGGTTTTAGACCTCGGCGAATGGTGGCACAATGAAACCGGTTTGCCTCTGCCGATGGGCGGAAATGTTATTAAACGTGACCTTGGCGAAGATTTGATGAAAGAAGTTTCGGGACATTTGAAACGAAGTATTGAATATTCGATGGACAACCGTGAAGACGCACTTTCATACGCAATGCAGTTTGCACGCGATATGCCGCCCGAACTAGCCGACAGATTCGTTGCAATGTGGGTTAATGATCTAACACTCGATTACGGCGACCGTGGCAGAGAAGCTGTAAAACTTCTACTTGATAAAGGCTACGAAAAAGGAATTATCCCGCACAAAGTTAATGTTGAATTTGTTGGGTAAATTCTTTTTTTGAAATTAATATAAAAAAGCGATGCAGTTAAATTGCATCGCTTTTTTTATATTTTGTAAAAATTCACCACACATTCTACATATTCGGCAAACTTAATGTTCGGAAATAATCTTTAAATCCACAACATTGATAAAATCCCTGCGATTGTGAGTTATAAGTGGAACATCAAATAAAAGTGCCACCGAAGCAATCCAAGCATCTGCAACATCAATCGGATTACCTTTTTTGTAAGCATCGCTTGTTATCGTCGCCCAAATATCACAAAGTTCATCATCAGAATAAACTATGCCAAAATCCAACAATAATTCTTCAAACTCCGCAATTTTCTTTTGCCCCCAGTTATTAATTTTCTGCCAACGCCGCAGTTCTGCCAATGACATAAAGGAAATAAATTTCGGGACATTAAGCAAATGTGAATCGTAAAGTTTGGCTCTCGTGTCTTCTTTGAAGATATATGAAACGATATTCGTATCAACTACAACCGCCATTAATCAATACTCCTATGACGATTTTCTTTTTTCCATTCCTCACGCATTCGCATAAATTCTTCTATTTCTTCGCCATCATCATCCTTAACCGAATGTGCATAGAGTTCTTCCGTCGTTCGTGCGATCGGAACATTATTTTCTCGCAAGAATTTTTCTAACCTTTCTTTTGCTAAATCTTTTTCAATCAATGTTTCAACCATAATTTACAGCCTCCTTTCGCCATTCTTCCCGCATCTGCAAAAACTCATCAACCTCCGCACGAATTTTTGCTTGAGTTTCTTCATCTTTCGGAAAATCAAAATCCTTTGGCGTGAAGACCTTAACATTACTTTCACGCAATAATGTTTCGAGTCTTTCTTTTGCTAAATTTTTATCAATTACTGTTTCTGCCATTTTCTCAGACCCCTTTATAAAAATACTTTCAAACTAATTATCTCTTTTGAAAAAGTTTCCAGAACACATAATAGTTCCGTTGGTATTTGGAACAAAGAATTTAATGCAACGTCCATCTTCTAAACAAAGTATCAAATCTTCTTTACCATATAATTTCTCTGCATCTTTAGGATCAATGCTACCTGATCTTTCTGTCAATCCTTCAAGTTCTTCCTCATTTACATAATGAACTTCTTGTTTGATGTATAAATTATAATTGATTTTTCCCAAATGCGTATGACCATCAAAAATATCGCC
>JBGTHN010000018.1:0-2777 GCA_041746235.1 Pyrinomonadaceae bacterium
TTATTTCCTCATGTTTATAAGTCTTCGTGTTCATATTTTTGGATTGAGATTTAACTCTCTAATCCTATAAGACAAAATCCCAAAAATATTTCGTCTATTAAGTTTTAAATTTTTTATATCCACAGATGAACACAGATTAACACGGATATTTTTTATAGGGATAAAAGAGATTTGCAGGGATAATAAATTATGTAAAACCCCTTTTTATCTCCAAAATCCCTGTTAAAAATCTTTCTTAAATCTGTGTCCATCCGTGTTCATCTGTGGATAATTCAGGTCTTTTCACCCGACACAATTTTTGACACAAATTTCCAATTTATCCCGAATCCGGCACGCCCGAATTGTCAAAGCATTCATCGAAATTCCCAAACTTTCTGCTAAAGAACGGCGGTTTTCGATCTTTACACGCTCTTCGCCAAAATAATATCGAACGATCAAATCGCGTTTTTCCGTCTCCAATTTTCCCGTGCATTTGTCTAAACAATCAAGTCTTTTTTCTTTGGTTTCTTTTTCGTCTGTTTGTTCAACGGCAAATTCCTTGCTTTTTTCGGTTCGCAAAAAATCATCAAGCGGCAAACCTTCTTTTTTCGACGCACGAACATTTTCCAAAAAAACAAATTTAGCTGTGATATAGCAATATTTTGCCGGAGTTTCGGTTTCTATCTTGCCTTCTTCTTCCAAACGGCGAGCGACACGATTTAAGGTTTCATCTGCCAAATCATCGGGATTCAGACAGTTCTTGCGGTCAAAATACGCCACTAAACGCTGACGCATTTCCATGTATTTCTGTCCGCCGGAATCCGAGCCTTCATCAATCCACTTGAGAAGATTATGAAACGCATCCGTATTTAACGACCAGTCTTTTTTCTGTTTTACCTCTTGCACAAAACCTATCTCAATATAAACATAGAGTCATTGAAAATAGATTTTAGCAGAATGTTGGTTATTTCAGAGAGTTTTTTTGAGTTCCAGTGTTGTTTTCAGATCGAAACTCTTTTGATAATTTCCGGCGTTCCGGGCAAATCGTGGTCAAATTCTATTATTTCACCGTTCTTTTTTTCGATTGAACTGAGCGGAAAGGTTTCATTTTCAAATTCGGCGATTTCTCTGGAGTTGAGTTCGCGGTGATGATAAGTTTTGATCTCTTTCCACAAACAAGATTGAATATTTTTTCCGCCTTTGTATGTAAATCCGTTTTGGTAAATCTTCAGTTCGTCTTTTCGGGTTGAGACAAGATGCCAAATAATTCCGCAAAACATAAGAAAAAACGGAAGCACACAAATCGGGATCACCCAAATATCCTGAGTTTCTCGATAAGCAATAATACCGCCAAGAAAGAGAAAAAAAATCAGTGAAGGAATTACGATAATTTCAAATATGCCTCGCCGAACTCGGTGAACGCTTTGCAGTTCGCCGAAAACATCTTTGAAATTTGAATATGTGAAACGATTCTTCGGCATTTCCGTTTGTTGATAGTGTTGTCCAAAAAAAAACTTTAGCATTTGCCGATACAAAATTCACCTTTTTTATTAGAAACAAGTGTTACTTCATCTTCAAGTTTGCCGATTGCCCGATTGTGCTAAAAATCTTTTATGGTTTTGCTTCCAAAATTATGTTAAAAGGTGTTTCGCTAGTTCTTCTTAGAGAACTGAAACCGCCTTCTGTAACAACTTCCCGCAGACGCTCTTCGCCTGCTTGAGCTCCAAGTGCCAAACCGACTTCCTGTGAAAGTGATGCTGGTGTGCAGATCAAAGTTGAAGCAGAATAATAAACCCGACCGACAGGATTTAGATTGTCTTCGGTTTTATCATTTGCGAAGGGCTCGACAATCATCCAACTTCCGTCTTCTTTCAAAGATTTATGAACGTGGCTTGCCGCACCAACGGGATCGCCCATATCGTGCAGACAATCGAAAAATGTTACAAAATCATAATCCGTTCCCGGAAATTCTTTTGATTTGGCAACTTCAAATGTAACGCGGTCGGAAACTCCAGCTTCAAAGGCTTTGTTTCGTGCCGTTTCGATTGATTTATCGTGATAATCAAAGCCGTAAAATTTAGAATTTGGATATGCGTTTGCCATCAAAATTGTCGAAGCACCGTGTCCGCAACCGATATCTGCTGCTTTTGCTCCGGCTTTCAGCTTTTCTTCAACGCCATCCAAAGTAGGAATCCAATCATTGACCAGATGAACTGCATAACCCGGTCGGAAAAATAATTCCGTTCCGCAAAAGAGACTTTCATCGTGTTCGTGCCAACCCAAACCTTCACCCGTTTTGAATCTTTCGGTGATTTTAGGCGTGGCTCGCAAAGCGGCTGTCGCCAGGATAAAAGCTCCGGGCAGATAAGCCGCACTATTTTCATCGGTTAAAACAAATGCTTGTTCATCAGTCATAAAGTAGCTGTCGTTTTCCGCATCGTATTCGATATAATCGCTTGCCGCCTGTGATTTAAGCCATTCACGGACGTAACGCTCATTTGTATTTGTACGGCTTGCAAGTTCTTGGGAATTAATTCGCTCAAGGGGATTTCCCATCGCTTTATACAGTCCGAGTTTTTCACCGATGACGATCGTTCCGGCTGACATTGTTGCACCAAGATCACCGACAAACTTGCCTAATAATTCGTGTAATTTTTCTTCATTTATATTCATAATATTTTCCTATTTTCTATAATTGCCCTCGTTATCTGTTTTTGCGAAGGCAATTGATTACTTATTATGCCAATCAAGAGTAGAAAAACACCATTGTTGAAAACAAAGAACTTACATGACTGCGG
>JBGTHN010000019.1:0-14725 GCA_041746235.1 Pyrinomonadaceae bacterium
CCACGCACACCTTTTTTGCCACGAAAATCGTATTCGTCCCGCATCTCATCTTTGTCATTCTTTTTCTTCATAAATCTCTCTTTCTAACTTCGTCGGTTTTCGGCAACTTATTATTCTAACTAAAATATCTTCATCCTGCTCGGCAATTTCCAAATGAACAACAAGTATTAGACGGTTGATATTAGAGAATCCGATACTAATAAATCTATCTTCGTCTTGAGAATGATCTTCATCGGCAAAAGTCAAAACATTTGGGTCATTGAAAATTGTCTTTGCTTCATGAAAACTTATCTTGTGTTTTTCAAGATTTGTTTTTGCTTTTTTTTCATCCCACTCAAATATCAGTTTCATTAAATCTAAACTACAATAAAAATAATACTTTTACAATAATTTTTTATCTCGTCAAATAAAATTTTCTAACCCGTTCTGCCAGATCAATTCTGCCCCAGAGTTCGGAGATGAACATTTTGAAATCGGAAATACTCACCCAGTATTTGTCGGGAATTTTTTCTTTTTTATTTATCGGATGAACGATTACAAGTCCTAAAACTCCGCTGAGTAAAGTGCTTGGGATAAACAATTTGTCATTGTTTTTCTCAAAATTATTTGCGGTGAAGAATTTTATATCGGAAGGCATCCGACCGTTTCGCAAAGCGTAGGTCAATAGAAATACAACAATTTCTTTGACGCTATAACTTCGACGCGGATTCAGAGAGATTTCCTTGATGACAAATTGCACATCAAGATACGGCGAAGTTATTATCGGAAAAGACATAAAAAACAGTAAGTCCCAATATTCATCAATAAATTCTTTGTAATCAAATAGAGTCAATTCATCTTTTCCGCAAGTCTTTTTGATAGTTTCGTTTAATGCAAAACACGCCCGAACAAAAGCTTTATCCGAATGCCCGCGTTCCATTAAATCAATTGATTCCTTTACGATCTCACCGATTGTTTTCATAGGATTTTTTATATTTCAGAAGATAACTTTCAAAAGTATAACTGATGTTTTCCTATGCTTAAACTTTTTTTGTATAATCAAACACAAAATTATGCGATTTGTATTCTCACGTAGATTTTATATATTGTTGGCGTTGGGCTTGATTCCGCTTTCGCTTTCGTGGAATTTTCCCGTCTTGCGATTTATTGTTTTGGCTTTCGATCTTGCGTTAATCATTTTTGCTCTCTTAGATTATTTTCTCAGCCGCAAACTTCCCGAAGATTTTACGATCACACGAACTTTTTCAAAGCGTTTTGCGATCGGTGACGAAACGTTTGTGCAATTGCGGGTTGAAAATAATACAGGCAAGGATTTCTACATAAAATTAAAAGATGAATTTCCGCCGGAAATGATCTTGAATGAAAAACGTGAAGCGGAATTTTGGGCGGAAGCACACACCTATAATGAATTTTATTACGGTTTGACTCCGCCGAAACGCGGGAAATATGAGTTTGGAAAAACTGCGGTTCGTTATTTTTCAAAGTTCGGTTTGATCTGGTGTCAGACGGAACTTTGTGAGACTGAGTCAGTCAAAGTTTATCCGAATATGCGTCGGGCAAGAGAAATGGAACTCAAAGCACTCGGAGCAAATAACTTTTTGGCAGTGCAGAGAAAATCTGTTCGACGTGGCGAAGGGCGTGAATTTGAATCAATGCGAGATTACGTTCGCGGCGATGAATTACGGCATATTTCGTGGACGACAACGGCACGTCGCGGAAAACTTACGACTCGTCAATATCAGATCGAACGCGATCAAACGATTCTTATAGCACTCGACGCAGGACGTTTGATGACCGGACGAATCCATGACGAAACAAAATTTGATACGGCAATTCACGCTTCCTTAGCATTAATGTCAGCAGCGGCAAAAGGCGGTGATAATTGCGGTCTGGTCGTTTTCGGACGCAATATTAAAAAATATATGCCGCCGAAAAAAGGTCTCGCACACATCGAAGGAGTTCTTGAAGCGTTGCACGATCTCGAACCCGAATTGATCGAGCCTTCTTATAAACGTGCGTTTCAATATATTTCCGCCAATTCCAAAAAGCGTTCGTTCGTCGTAATTTTGACCGATCTCGTTGATAAAGAATCTTCCAAAGAATTGATAAATTCTCTTAAATTATTGCGTCCACGCCATTTACCTTTAGTTGTCACGATCGGCGACAGAGATTTAAACGCAACTGTCAGCGAAGTTCCAAAAAACATCGAAGAAGTCTTCACACAATCAGCGGCAGAAGAAATAATTCTGCAACGCGAAGCCGCACTTCGACAGGTTGAAATTCTCGGCGGATTGGCGTTGGATGTTACGACTCAGACGCTTGCTCCGGGATTATTGGAAACTTATTTGCGTGTGAAGGAAAGAGGTTTGTTATGATTGGAAATCCACCAAAACTCATCACAATAACTAACGACGAATATGAAGCTAAATTTATTGGGAAAACCCAAGACAACCGACAATTTTTTCTAACAACTCCATTTGTTCCAAAATCAGATCGCACAGATGGGCGAGAATTCATTGCACTATATCTTTTCGATTTTCAAGGAAATTTTCTTGAAGCAAAGATTGATGATTTGGGCATTCGTGAGGAAATGGATGATGATTATCGAATATCTTTGTTTCAAAGTCGTTTAGATGAATTAGGCGAAATCTCCTTTCAACCAATCATAATTGCTCCTTTTCGCTTAGAAAAATTTGGAACGGAGTTTGGTTTCATAGTCCATAAACCAGAAGAAATGGATGAAGATTGGTGGGTTACTGTTGAACCGGGTGATTACATGGCGTTTTATTCACCTTGGGATAGTGGAGATTATGATACATAAATATAGTTAAGTCCGATTGAAAATTTTCTGCGGGTTTAATAATAGATTCTTTTAGAAACGAGAATCCAACAAGTTGCAAACGGCAATGAAAGTCAACCAATAAACGCGAATTGTTGCTCACTTTCAGCGAGCCAAACTTCTAAAATCAAATTCATAGGGTTTCGGCGAAAAACGCCTTCACCCTATGCTATATTGTTTGTCATCTTTGATGACAAGAAAATAATTTCAAAATGACCAATTCAAATTTAGAAAATTTAGGTTTTAGCGAATGGTTTCAAGAGAGATTGGATCCATCGAAATTAAACGATTTTCAGCTCGCGAGAGTTACGACCGTTTATGGAGAAAGCTACGTTGTAACAGATGGTAATCATGATATTACTGCTGAGATAACGGGGAAAATAATGTTTTCGGCAGAATCTCCGTTAGATTATCCGACCGTTGGGGATTGGTGCTTTATTCAGAATTTGGATGAAAATTCGCTGGCGATAATTCATGAAGTGTTTGAGCGAAAATCTATTTTAAAGAGAAAAAGAAAAGGTAAAAGCGTCGAATTTCAATCCATCGCCGCCAATATTGACTACGCTCTGATCGTTCAATCACTTGATTCAGATTACAACATCAGACGTTTTGAGAGATATTTGGTGATGGCTCGCGAAGGTGGAATTCAGCCCGTTTTTCTGCTTAGCAAAAGCGATCTTTTATCGGAAGCGGAAATAGATGAAAAGAAAGCCGAAATTCTGGAGTCTAATCCCGATATGAAAATTATCGCGTTCAGTAATAAAGAAGAAACAAATCTAAGCGAAGTTAAAAATTTATTAGTTCCCGGCAAGACCTTTTGCCTGATCGGTTCTTCCGGCGTTGGCAAAACGACTCTGCTCAACAAAATTTTGGGCGAAGATCGTTTTGCAACGCACGCGACAAGAAGAAAAGACAGCAAAGGAAAACACACGACGACCAACCGACATCTTTTGAAGTTGGAAAACGGTGCAATGATAGTTGACACACCCGGAATGCGTGAACTTGGAAATATCGCTGTCGAAGCGGGAATTGAAGAAGTTTTCGACGAAATTATCGAACTCGCAACGCTTTGTAAATTCAGCAATTGTTCACACACGCAGGAAAAAGGCTGTGCAATTTTAGAAGCGTTGGAAGATAAAACAATTTCACAGGAACGCTATCAAAATTACCTCAAAATGCTGAAAGAATCAGAACATAATGAAACTTCTTATCTGGAGAAACGCAAGAAATTTAAGGCACAAGGCAAACTGTATAAATCTATCCAACAAAAAAATCGAAAAAAAATAGACTAATTTCTTTGTAAAAATCCAATGAAACTAAAAAAGTTGAGCGAAGAAGATTTTACCGAATATTTGGAAAATGCCATTGTTCTTTATGCCGAAGATAAAGTTAGAGCGGGAAATTTTTCGCCCGAAAAGGCTTTGGAAAAATCGCGGGAAGGCTATGACGAATTATTGCCTGACGGAGTAAATACGAAAGATCATCATTTATTTTCGGTCTTTGATGAATCCAAAAATGAAAAAATTGGAATTCTTTGGATAAAGTTGAATTCTGAAAATGACATTCGCGATGTCTGGCTTTTTGATTTTTTGATATTTGAAGAATATCGAAGTCAAGGTTACGGCAAGAAGTCTATAGAATTATTGGAAGCAAAAACAAAAGAATTGGGTTTTGATAAAATTTCGCTTCACGTATTTGGACACAATGAAGCGGCAATTGCTTTGTATCAAAAAATGGGATTTGAGATTACGAATATCAATATGTCTAAGATTTTGAATTGAATATAAAAGTTAAAAACATAAAAAACTAAAATTAACAGGGATAAAGGGGATGAACATTCTCTTTAAATATCCATTAATATCCTCTTTTCATCTTCTTCTAGGCTTATTTCTAAATTTTACTGATCTAAATATTTTTTCTCCAATTTCAGCAATATTTTTACTTTTTGAGCTAAAAGTCATTCCTATTTTATAATTTTTTATATTATTAAATGTAAATAGAGCTCCTGATCTATATTTATACTCTCTATCTGTTTGCTCAACATCGTAATACCATATCCATGCTTCAGCTTTATCAATCCTAATAAATTTTTCACAATAATTTGCGAATTCTTTTTCATATGAAGGATGAAAAGCGGCAGAGCTAACATCAATTCCTAAAATCAAATCGTCATTTCCAAATTCGTAGCAACTTCTATCAATACAACTTATTTCAGATTCTATTAAATCCTTTGGAATATAAAATGTAAGCTTTGGTAATTTAACTTTTTTCCAATCCTTATATTCTGTAGATTCTTGATTGTTAAAACATCCCTTCTCATCATCTAATTTTCGACCATTTTGAGAAAATGTTAAACCTGCTAAGAAAAAGGTAATCAAAGTAATAAGCGTTATTTTAATTAATATCTTCATTATTTTTTTTCCTATTTCCAATCACCTACCTAGAATATAAATGTTAAAATTGATGCCGATAACCGACACGGAAACTTCTTCCTGCACCGTCAATTCCCCAACTCGGATTTCGATATTTTTGATCTAGAATATTTTCAAATGACCAATAAATTTTCGAGTTCTCGCCAATTGTGAAACCGCCTCGCAGATTTACGACCGCATAACCGGGTAAGTATGTGAAAAGCGGTGCGGAATTTGCTGTTCCCAACAAGCGATTTTGCACTTGCAAAAGAGTTTCGCCGGTCGGCAAAAGAATCGTTTCATCGCCGGTTCCGCAAATTCCGTCGGGATTATTTGTTAAACCGCGAACGCACGCACCGCGTCGGAAAAAGTTGGCGATCTGTGAACGTGAACGGGTTGCTCCCGTGCGTCGGTCGGAAATGTCGAGCGTTGAAAGGCGATCTTGTCTTTGAGCCAAAGTCGAATAAAATTCAAACCAGAATGGTTTTCCGCTCGGTTGATAACGCAGACTCAAAAACCCTGTCGGTGGCGGAGTTCCACCTTCAATATTTGGTTGGTCGCCGGTTTCTTTATCTTCAGCACGAATATATGTGTAATTTCCTTTTAAAGTAAGTTCGCTAGTAATTCCGATCTCAGTCTCATATTCCAAACCGAAAAGTCTCGCCGAAGTATAATTTGCACGAACCAAAACCGGGTTTTCAGCGATGGAAACGAAAACTACGCCGTTCGGTAATTGGTTTGTAATTTGCTGATCGCCAAGGAATTGTCCAACCGCACCTTGCGGCAATATCAGAGATTGTTTGGTGATCGTATCTTCCAGATCAATTAAGAAAACAGTTAATTCAGTATCAAACCGCTTGCGTTGATAACGGAAACCAAAATCATAATTATTGCTTATCTCTGAGCGTTGTTTTTCGACGGGCAATCCGGTCGAAATGGCATTGCTGTCAGCAGTGTTACCGATCGTTCCGCCTAAATTCGTGGCGGCTGTAAAATCAACTTCAAATCCATCACCCGTTAAACCGAGAGTTCCGAGATCGGTCATACTCGGATAACGAAAACCTCGACTGTAATTGGAAAAGATGCGAAGTTCATCGGAAATTGTCACAACCCCACCGATGCGTCCCGAAAAACTTCCCGTTCGTAAACTGTCGTCTTTCCAAAGTGTCTGACCGTTCACGATTGGTGAATCTGATTCGCGAACTCGATAATCCATCGCACTGTAACGCAAAGCCCCCGAAATTCTCAGACGGTTTGGAATTGCTTCCCACGCATTTTGGACAAATAAACCGCCCGAATCGAATCTCGCTTCATCCGGCACACGCGGACGCGAAGCAATATCAACACCTGTAACCGGATCAAAACTATGAGCAGGTGAATTTATTTTCTCGTAATAAAAATCTCCGCCAAATGTGAAATTGTTTCGTGCAGGGAGTTTTTTGTCTAAGAAAAAACTGAATCCTGAAACAGTCAGACGCTCATATTGATTACGAACCTCGGCACGCGGATTTCCCTGTCCGCCTTGTGTTTGGCGTTCTTCGCGTTGGCTGTTAAATGATGCAGTAAATGAACCGCTGTCAAAAAATCCTAAGTTTTGTTTGACGTATCGAACGTAACCGAAATCTAATTGCAAATTTGCCAAATTGCTGATGAGATTTCCGTTTCCGCCCAAAAGATCGTCGAAGCGTTTGCCGTCGTCTTGTTGCGAGCGTTTATATTGAACAATTATTTGTTGATCGTCTCTTGGAACATAATTGAAACGAAATGAACCGCCGTATTGTGTAAATTCGGTGTCGGGATTGCGGACGTATAAAACTGTCGAAGGCAAACCGAGAAAACGTGTGATCGCCGAATGCGTGTCTATTCCGCCCGCCGAACGCAAAGTATTTATGCGACGTGCGGAGATATTTGCGTAACCGTTGAGGCGATTTGTTCCGTAGCTAAGAAGTGTTGAACCGCCGACGCTTCGGTCGGCTGAGTTATATACGGTGTTGAATTCTCCATTGAATTCGGGCGTATCGGAAAGTGCAAAATTGTTTTTCGAGATCAAATTGATCGTTCCGCCAAGTGCGTCCGAGCCAAATTGTGCGGAACTTGCTCCACGCAAAATTTCGACCGATTGCAAACTTGTCGGTTCGTTAAGATTAAAAAATGTGTTGATTCCGCCGCGTTGTCCCGAATTTGTATAACGCACACCGTCAACATAAGTTACGACATTTTTTCCCGTCAAACCGCGAACGACAATTGCTCCGATCGTCGGACTTGTTTGCTGAACATTCAAGCCCGCTTCTTCTTCGCCGACCTGTGCCAAAACAGATGTTGATCGTTCAAGAATGTCCGTATCTGTGAGAATACTAACGGCTTGTGGAACTTGGCGACGCTCGACATTTTGCCCGACCTCAGCCGTAACGGTAAAACGAGTTGAGTCAATATTAAGCGTGATCTCAAGTTTGTTTGCGTCGGCTCTTGAAGTTTCTATATTAATCGTCTTCGTTTCAAAGCCTTCCGCCGCAACCTGCACGGAAGATTTTCCGTCAGTTAATCCGACAAATGTAAATTCGCCTTTTTCATTTGTTTGAGTTGTTCTATTTTGAAATGTAACCTTTGCTCCGGCGATCACTGCACCGTTTTGGTCTTTAACAACTCCGCCGATACTTCTTGAACCTTGACCAAAGACCACAAAGGAAAAACACAATATCAAAATTAAAAGTAAAACTGTTTTCATAATAAATCCATAATAACAAAAAAATATAGCGTTTGAGGTTTATTTTTTGAGGCGATAGTCTGCTACAAAAATATAAAACATCAAACGCTATGTTTAGTAAAATTATTCGACTTATCTTGTCAAAATTAATCAAGAAAAACAAGCCGAATAACTATTCAATAAAGTTTAAGTTTACCTCGGCTCAACTTGTAATCGCAGATTGGAAATATTGTCATCCACGACGATCAACCGGGGCGAGAAAATATATTCTTTACTATTGATGTTAATCGTATAATCACGTCCTGCTTCAATTCCGTCAAAATGGAAATATCCGAATGAATTGGATCTAGCAACACGAATTTCACCACGATTGTTAGTTAAGGTTATATTAGCATTGGAAACACCTCGCTCGGAATCTCCTAAAATTACTCTTCCGCCAACACTAACTCCGGCGGCAGTCGGTCCCAAGATATTCACAAGACCATCAATGAAGTTGGTCGGAATAACTTGTGCCTGTGAATTAGACACTTCACGAATAGATGGAACATCTCCAAAGATCAGAGGTGTCTGACTATTCGGCTGAGCTCCCGGACTAACCATAAAGGTTATTTTCACAAGTTCTTGACCATTTCCTTGTGCAAATACTCTATCTTCGCGTGGAGTTCCTTTTCCTTCGCTTAACGGAGCTAGCGGGAATCCGACACTGAATCCGATTCGTCCCGGAGTATTTGCATTAACCGCACCGACGAAGCCGCCGTTGGCTTGTGCATCCGAACCGATCTGAACCGCACTCGGACCTGAAATACTCAGAACAGACGTGTCGTAATTCAGGCTGAAACCATAGTCAACTTCCTGTCCGGTTGTATCCGCACGAAGCGAAACAACAATCGTTGCACCAGCACTCGTGGTTTTATTCTCAACTCGAACATTACCTGTATTGGTCGCCAAGATATTGACATTTCCATTCGAGTAATTTGTGGCTAACGGATTAGCTCCCGTATCCGAAGTTTCACGGAATGCCGGAGTATCTCCGAAGACAAGCGGATAAGTTCCCGCCTGAGCATTTGCCGCAACATTGAAATTAACGGTTACAAGTTGTCGGTTATTTCCTGCCGGAATAGTGCCTGTTCCAAAGTCAACATTAAATCCGATGAATCCCGGATTAGTTGTTGTATTTGAAACCACACTTCCATTAGTTGCTCCCGAACCAAGTTGAACGCCGCCTGCTCCAACGGTCAGAACACTCGTGTTATAGCCTAAGCTGAAGTTATAGTTGTTCTCATCGCCGTTAGCATTAACTTCAAGTGAAACAGTAATGTTTTGACCTGCGGTTGTTGTCTGGCTAACTGCTCTGACAACTCTTGTGCTGCCAAGTTCAGATTTTCCGTCTTTTCCTCTGACTTCTACCAAAGCACTAAGCGGACTTGGTGCAGTTGGTCCGGCAGCAGGATTTGGCGGATCTAAAGAAACTTGGTAACGTCTTCCCTGAGTTACGTCAGATGCCGCTACAACTCCGTTTCCGAAAGTGCTGATCGGTGCCGCATCCGTTCGTTGAAACTCGTTTGACTGATACGGTAAATCTAAACCGACAGCAAATCGGCGAACTTGTGTTACGTCCGTAGAAGAAACCGAACCGTTTCCGTCAGGTCTTGGTGCAACGTCAGATTCAAGCCCTTGCGGGAAGATAACCAAACCGTTGTCATAATCTGTCGGTAATGGATTAGCACCCGCATCCGAAGTTTCACGAATCGCCGGATCATCAGTGAAATTAACAGGTGTATTAGCCGCCATTGTCGCCGCTACATTAAATGTTACTTTGATCAGTTCTCTTGTTCCCGGAGTAAATGGATTTTCGGGATCAACCGATACACCAATTTTTCCGGCAACAGTTGTATTTGTAACCAATGCACAATTTCCGGCATCAGCACCACAAGTAACGACTGGACTTGAAAGTATCGCCGTATTGTAGCTAAGGCTGAATGTGAAACTGACTTCATTACCTTGACTGTCAAGCTGAACCGGCACGGTTACAGGTTGCGTCGGTGTTCCGGGTGTATCAACAACACGCAGAACTCGCGGATTCTGTCCAACATCAAATGCTATAAAATCAGCGTTATTTACATCTGCCGACAGATTTGCATAACTGCGATTTGCTGGACTAAAGGTATTGCCTGCAAGCGATGGAGTAACTGTATAGTTGCCCGATGACAAGCCTGTAAATGAATAATCTCCGTTTGCATCGGTTGTTGTCGAGCCTGATGAATCACCACTCAATGTAACCGTCGCACTTTGTAAAGGATTACCCGCTTTTGTAATTGTTCCCGATATGCTGATTATGCTAGTTTCTGTTGCTGTAAAGTCAGCATCTGTTATATCTGCCGTCACATTGTTATATGGTCGGCTTGTTGGATTGAACGTATGATTTGCCAAGGATGGAGTAATCAAATAGTTACCTCCCGATGGCAAACCTGTAAATGAATAATCTCCGTTTGCGTCCGTTGTTGTTGAGCCTGAAATATCTCCGCTCAAAGTAACTGTTGCACCCGCCAAAGGATTACCTGACTTGGTGATCGTTCCAGAAATACTTACGCCACCCATTCCAAGTGTAACTGTTGCTGTATCGGACAATTCAGATGTGTTTCCGGTAGCAGTTTCTGTTGCTGTTGCTGTAATAAATTCTCCGGCTGCTAAAGCTGCTGTTGTTACAAATGAAAACGCTGCACTTCCGGCTCCATTAGTCGTAACCGATGTTGAACCTACAAATGTCCTTCCCTCGCTGGTGTTTGGACCATCAGTTGTTTCATTGCGGAAAAAGTCAATTGTAAATGCTGTGGAAGCTGTGCTGTCCAATGTTCCTTGAATTAATCCGGCAGTATTTGCCGATGAAATAACAGGAAAGTTCTGTAGATTATTTGCTCCCGAATCTCCATCACCTGCATCATTTGCAGTTCGACCTTTAACACCTAGATCAATTCCGATTCCAAAATTTCCAAAAATCGAATTGCGACGAATAGCATTACCTGTTCCGGCAGTTATATCAACATAAACCCCGGATTGTGCGGTTTGTGCTGTAATATCACCATTGTTAGCAATCCTGTTACAAGAATTATCGCAAGCACCGCTGGTTACATCTGCTCCGCCAACTATATTGCCACTAGCAAGATTAGAAATTTGAACACCGTTTAGTGTATTCGGTAATGAAGTTGTTCCGTTTGCCCCAAGACCGATCGTGTTTCCGACAACTATATTTCCGGTTGCCAAACTTGAATTGATGCTAACGCCATTCCCTCCGTTTGAAGAAATTACATTACCTGTTCCTGCTGTGGTTCCACCAACTGTATTTCCCGAACCTTGTATCAATACACCACTTCCGTTATTTTCTAATGCAACATTTCCACCTGAACCCACTCCGATGTAATTATTTTGAATAACATTATTTGAAGCAGGAGAGCCAATATCACCAATAATTGCAATACCGCTTCCATTATTTCCTGAAATCGTGTTTCCACTTGTGCTATTACCAATAGTGCTGCCTGATGAATTTACAATTTGAATACCATGTGAAAGGTTTCCTATGTCAGCAGATAATGCAGCATTTGGTCCAATAATAGTATTAACAATGGTCGCATTTCCACCGGCGTTAATATCAATACCACGTCCTGAATTACCGGAAATAACACCTCGTCCGGTAATCATATGACCTGTTGTTCCAACGATCAAAATACCGCGATTTAGATTCGGAACTGCCGCAGTTCCGGCAGCGTTAGTTCCAATATAGCAACCTGTGATCGTGTTGCCATTATCAATCCCGATGCCATCTGTATCCATACGAATACCTGCTTCACCGAATCCATTAATTGCAATTCCATTAATTACAGTTCCACCTGCTCGTATATATAAACCGATCGAAGCATTTCCTGCTCCTGTTGTTCCACTTCCGTTTATAACAACAACTCTGGGATCTCCCGGAGCTATGGGATCCGCAATATTGACTGCGTCCGTTATTGCCGGAAGCGGTGTTGCCAATGTAATCGTTCCTCGTCCCGCCCCGGAAAATATAATCGAATCTGCCCCGGACGCTGCATTTGCATCAAGAATAGCCTGACGCAAAGTTCCTGCTCCGCTATCAGCATTGCTCGATACAGTAAAAACTGCCGCTTCAATTGCAAGCGGTGCAACCATTGTTATTAAAAATAGCCCGAAAAGCATCAAACCGTAACGAAACCACGTTTTAACTTCGGTTTGTAAGGCTGTGTTTTTATTATTTATCTTACTCATCTTTATCTCCTATAACCTTTTAAGTTCCTATTTCTTAATGTTTGCAAAATGATTATTGTCGTTATTTGCAAACTGAAAGGATTCATAAGCGAATGGACAAAAGTTTGTTTTTTACCATTCGCTTATGAATTAACCGAAGTTATTCGCCTTTTCGCTTTTCTGAACCAGAATTCTTTACAAACTCTTTGGTTCTATTTTCGTCAGCAGCAGAAAAGCTGACATTACGCGGACTTTCACCAAATCTATTGGTTGCAGTTACGCGGTAACTAACATTTCTTCTGCTCG
Source organism: Pyrinomonadaceae bacterium (assembly GCA_041746235.1). Taxonomy (GTDB): domain Bacteria; phylum Acidobacteriota; class Blastocatellia; order Pyrinomonadales; family Pyrinomonadaceae; genus Aridibacter. Next base: position 12,518 of record JBGTHN010000019.1, read on the forward strand.
GATTTCCAAACCATTTATCCTTAAATTGATTTTGGGATGCTTTAACTTCTGCGATTATCTCTTCACTTCCACCTGCAACACTGCGATAGATTCGATATGAAATGAGCGGCGAGCCATTGTCATCGGGTGTTGCCCATTTCAACGAATAGCCTTTGCTCTCTTCTTTAACTTCTACCGGCGGTGAAAGTGTCGGAGCGGCTGGTCCGCCCGGATCAAAGGCACTAAACAAGCGGAATCCGCCGCGTTGCCTAATGATCGTCAAACGGTCTTCACCTTGATTCTCCGTTTTTGTTCCGCTGTTATCGGTAATGTTGCTACAAGGGTGTCCGAAGTTACATCCATCCGCATAGACCGCAATGAGCCGTCCGCGACTGTCAAGCGTCGCCTCGTTAAAGTCAAGCAAATTGCGTGTTCCATCGGGACAGGTAGTTCCGTTTGTGCAAACTACACCTTGTTGAACAGGATTTGGAATACCCGGATTGAGCGGATCATTATCGGCTTTTGTAACTGACCAACTCGCTCCGCCATCGCAGGTATAAGCAACATACGGATACCAAGTTCCTGCATACGCAGTTGTTGCATCATCACCAACCGGATCGCCCGGAGCGGTTGAATCAGTTGCTAAGAAGAAAATTTGTGCTCGATCATTGTCTCCAGCAACTGCGTGCATAAAGACCGTAGCTTTAAGATTCGGCGTAACGCTTAGTGATAAATCAAAATCACTAACCCATGTTTCGCCTTCGTCGTTTGAAATTGCAACGTGCGGACGGTTATCACCACCTGCATAAGCAAAATAAACTCTTCCGCCTGCACCGATTCCGACTGATGGATCCGTGTTTCCCGAAGTGCTGTCAGGTGCGGTTTTTACTTCCCAGGTCAAACCATTATCTTGTGAACGGGCAAATCCGCTCTTACCACCACAACCTTTATTCGGCAAATAAGCCGTTCCATTTGGTGCAACTTTTATGTGTCCGTGCAAACCGCCGCATTCTGCCAATGTATATGCCGGAACTGCGGGTTGATATGTTACGCCGCCGTCAAAACTCGTTGCTACCGTTGCGGTTGCGATTGATTGCGATGCGTAATAAGTAAGATGTGGATAAGCTCCGGTCGGCTGTCGTCCGACCACACCTGCTTTCGGTGGACCGCCGCCAATTGTTTGGTGATCAACCCCTTGTGTGCCTCCGCCCGTTTGGAAAGACGCTAAAATTGTGGATAAATCGTCATCGGAAATGAATCCGTTGGTTGCTCCAGCCGCACCGTTTAACTCACCGGCGATCGTTCTTCCGGTTACACTATCGGTGAACAAAATCGGGTCAAGTCCTGTAACGATTGTTGGAGATGTTCTTGGAAACCAACTGGTCGTAGTTGGATTGGCTGGCGAGGTCGAATCATCAAATGTTGTTCGATTTGCTTGCAAACGCGACATTGTCATTACCGCTCCGGTGTTCCAGTTAACACCAACTGAAGGCTCACCCGAATTATCACGTCTCGGAAAACCTACCGGCGGTTGATAATTATCAAATGTCGGAACAGCACATGCCGATGGCGGTGCTTGATTTGATGCTGATTGAACAGTTGCCGAACCTTGATATTGATCACTCGGTCCGCCGCCTGCAAAATAAATTGACCGAATATGATAAACACCGCCTGTATCCGGCGGACTGATAATTACTTCTTCAAACGTATTTGTTCCATTACCACTCGTTCCAAGAACTGCATCCAATGTCGGTGCTACGCCAGTTAAACCGTCGCCCTGCATTCCGGCAACTCCATTCGTTTCTTGCCGAACCGTCATATCATAATCGTTGGCAACCAACGCCCAATTGAATTGAACGGATATTTTCTTACCTGCCCAATTTCCGGGATTAACCGTCAATGTAAAAACATCACAATTAGTAGCTGTTGCATCGCCCGTTGAGCAAGAAGGCTCGCCATTAGCAGCAGGCGGAAGAGGTAATGCTCTGTCTCCAGCCCATGTAACAGAAGTTCCAACCGCCGCATTTAATGCCCCTGATCCAGGTGCGGAAGCCTCAGATGTTTGCGGTTGGATAAATATCCAGCCACCAATTAACGCAAAGATAGCAACTGCCACCGTAATAATGCGATGCTTATTAACTAACTCCATACAATATTGAATTTTTCCGTTTTTCATAAAAATATATCTCCTCACAAACTTTATTAACCATTAACAATTTTCATTAACCA
>JBGTHN010000020.1:0-4837 GCA_041746235.1 Pyrinomonadaceae bacterium
GCTTCTTAGTTTGATACTTCATTTTCAAACACTTTCTCCACGATTATGGAAAAAAAATTATTAAAAAGAATCACAATAAATCCCAATATCTGCCATGGCAAACCGACAATTCGTAATAGGCGTTATCCTGTCCAAACAATACTTGATTTGATAAGTGCGGGGATGACTTTTGATGAACTTTTAGAAGATTATCCTGATTTGGAAAAAGAAGATTTGCAAGCATGTCTATTGTTCCCAAGAAATTAATATTTAACCTATCATTTCTTCAAACTCACTTTCATTAATAACATTCACACCAAGTTTTTCAGCCTTCGTCAATTTAGAGCCTGCCGCCTCTCCTGCGATGACAAAATCCGTGTTTTTGCTGACTGATGATGCGACTCTGCCGCCGCGTTCTTCGATGAGTTTGGTGGCTTCGGTGCGGGTGAAGTTTTCCATTTTTCCTGTTAAAACAAAGGTTTTTCCGACGAATCTTTCGTCTAAATTGGCAGAAGATTCTGCGTCAACTTCCATTTTTACACCAACATTTTTTAAGCGTTCGATGAGTTCTTGGCTTGCAGGGTTTTGGAAAAAGTTAAAAATGCTAACAGCAACTTTTTCACCGATCTCAGGGATCGCATCGAGTTCTTCGACGGTTGCTTTACTCAAGTTTTCAATTGAACGAAATTGATTGGCAAGGATTTTTGAATACCTTTCGCCAACGTGGCGTATGTCCAAACCGAAAAGTAATCTTTGCAACCCGCGTTCTTTGCTGGCTTCGATTTCAGCAATAACATTCGTCGCCGATTTTTCCGCCATTCTTTCAAATTCGGCAAGCGTCTCCATTTCGAGCGAATATAGATCAGCGACATTTTTAACAAATCCGCCATCAACCAAAGTTTCTATCAAAACGCTTCCTAAACCTTCGATGTCCATTGCTTTTCGTGCAGCAAAATAGGCGACACGGGCTTTTATTTTGGCGGGACAATCTGGATTTGTGCAACGCGTCACGGCTTCGCCTTCGGGACGCAAGACATCCGCATTGCAGACGGGACATTGTTTTGGAAATTCGTAATCTTGTTCGTTTCCCGTTCGTTTTGCTTCGATAACTTTGACGACTTGCGGAATGATCTCGCCGGATTTTTCGATCAAAACGGTGTCGCCGATCTTTATATTTAAGCGTTTTATTTCATCTTCGTTGTGCAAAGAAGCACGCGAAACTGTTGTTCCTGCAAGCAAAACGGGTTCGAGTTCAGCAACGGGCGTTAAGGCTCCGGTTCGTCCGACTTGAACTGTGATTGCATTTAATTTTGTCGTCGCTTGCATTGCGGGATATTTGTAAGAAATTGCCCAACGCGGTGATTTTGAAGTTGAACCGAATTCGTCTTGCAATTGTGTTTGATTAACCTTGACAACAACACCATCAATATCATAATCAAGCGAATCTCGCAGCGTTTCTATTTTGTTGCAAAAATCAATTACTTCATCAATATTTTTGCAGACTTCCCGATTCGGATTTACATTAAAACCGTTCTCTTTTAACCATTCAAAATTTTCCTCGTGCGTCGCAAAAGGCTTTTGATTTCCCGCCCAAACATCGTAAGGAAACATATCGAGTTTGCGTGAAGCGACGATTGCCGAATCCAATTGACGCAATGTTCCCGACGCAAAATTTCGCGGATTCGCATAAGTTTTTTCGCCCTGCATTTCGAGTTCGGCGTTGATCTCTTCAAACACCGAACGAGGCATAAACGCTTCGCCGCGAACTTCTAATTCTTCGGGAAAATCTTTTGTTAATTTGAGCGGAATCGAACGAATCGTTTTAACATTATTCAAAACATCATCGCCCGTCACTCCGTCGCCACGAGTCGCTCCCGCAACTAAAACTCCGTTCTCATAATGAAGCGAAACCGATAATCCATCGATCTTTAATTCGGCAACATATTCAAACTCGCGTCCGTCCGCCAACTTCTGACAACGCTCATCAAACTTCCGCAATTCGTCAATGTTATACGAATTATCAAGCGACATCATCGGAACTTTATGGACAAAAGGCTTAAAACCTTCCGAACGCCCGCCAACTCTCTGCGTCGGTGAATCGGGAGTTATCAAATGTGGATTTTCCGCTTCGAGTTCCTTTAGACGCTCAAGCAATTTATCAAACTCAAAATCAGCGATCTCAACTTCATTTTTCTGATAATAAAGTTCATTGTGCCGATCAATTTCAATACGTAATTGTTGAATTTCAGCGTGGATTTCTTCTTGTTCAAAAAGGTTCATAATGAAAGGACTAGACGCAAGCCTTTATCAACTTGCTCCATTTTTCTATCGGAAAGAGTTTCGATGTATTCAAGTAAAAGAATTTTGTCTAAAGTAAAAATCTGCGTAATATTTATTACAGAATCCTTTGGTAATCCGCTTTGACGTTTTTTAAGTAACACATTACCTCGCATTTCAGCTAAGTCAAGATTGGTTGAAATCATCGCAACAATTGAAGTATTGAGATTCGTATTGTTAAATCCATTTGACTGAATTATTACTACAGGACGACGATAACCGGGCGAAGAACCTGTCGGTTCGGGTAAATCAGCCCACCAAATTTCTCCGCGATTTACTACCATTCTTCTTTCGGCAAAGACATCATTGCCATTTTGAATAAAACAGGATCAACAGAAGTATCAACTTTTTCGCAAACTTCATTTATATTATCAATTAAAGCCTGCTCGTCGTATTCTTCCGCCAATTTTTTTACGCCCATAGCAAAAACTTTACTACGGGAAACATTTAACTTTTTCGCAAGTTTTTCGCTTAATTCAAAAACGTCATTTGGAACTGATATGGCTGTTTTCATAACAAAAGTATAACCCAAGTATAACCTGCGAATCAAGACATAAATTCCGCGATTAGACGATGAAAATGATGCGTTCCCTGTTCTCTTGCGGGCGAATATCTTCCATTTTCATAGAAACTTGAATTGATTCCTTTTTGCACCGATTCGACGACTTTTTGATCTTCGAGTTCAACCGTTTCTAAATCCGCTCCCGCACCTTTGTTTAGGTTAGTTTCGTCATTTACAAAAGACAGATATACAACTGTTGTCAAGTCTTTTTTGATCGGTTTGACGATATTTACAGAAATTCCCCAAGGGTAAAAATTGAACATTAGATTCGGAAAAACAAAAAAATAATATGCAACGATATTCTCCTCAAAAGGTGTTTTCTTTGATCCGAGTTTATCTGTGTTCATTTGTGGAGAATTTTCTTTTCCAATTTGAACGCTTGAATATTGAAAAGTTTTTGTTTCATAACTTCCATAATCTATTTCCTCGTTCAAAGATTTATGCACAAATGGAATATGGAAACCTTCGAGATAATTTTCGCAATATAAAGCCCAATGTGCTTGGACTTCGTAATCTTTTGTTGAAACGAGTTTTAGATTTTCAAAATCAAAATCTTGCAAAGTTCCTTTTATTTCAGCAATAAATTCATTAAAAGGTGCGATCGGATTTATTGAAGCGAAAATAAGCTTTCCCCAAATATCAAAAGGAATATTGCTCAAGTTATCTTTTTCGCTTGGGAAATTCTCAACATTTTCAAATTCGGGCATCGAAAGAAATTTGCCGTTTAAATCAAAATGTCTGCCATGATAATTGCAACGCAATCCTTTCGCATTACATTCGTTTTCTACAAGAATTTTTCCGCGATGGGTGCAGACGTTTGAAAGGCAATTTATTTTCTCATTTTGTTTTGTTATTAAAATTGGCTCGTTCAAAAAACCTGCTAAAATTGTGTGCGGTTTTATGTTTTCAATTTCGTCTGTTGTTCCGACAAGTTGCCAACTTCGGGCGAATATCTTTTCTTTTGATTGCTCGAAATATCTTTCATCTGTGTAGAAATCCGATGAAAGAGTTTCGGCTTTGCAAATGTCGGGGTTTATTGAAAACATTTAATTTTTGTAAAGTACGTATTTAGGATTTTGTTCGTCCCGTTCAAATCCACGGCAAATTAAACCATTTGAAAATGCTTCTTGAAATTCTATTTTGATGCGAGTTTGTTCATTGATTGCTTGCCTTGGATTTGTTTCGACCAAATTATTCCAATCGTTTGTAACTTCTATTTTTCTTGCTATTTCTTTGGTTTCTTCAAACTTTTCATTGCTTGCCAATGCTTTTACTTTTTCGCTTTCGAGATGCCATTCGGCAAATAAACGGTCAGAATCCAAGCCGAGTTTTTCGTCTTGTTTTGCTGCTGTTGAATAATCAGTTCCGTAAAAATTCGGTTCATAATGGCGAACGGTCGCACCGAGTTTTTCGAGGTTAAAATATGCGTTGCGTGGAAAGATCGGTTGAAATGTCCATTTGATAAAGTTCACACCTTTTTCCAGCGATTTTTCGCGTTGTTTCCATTTTAATTTCCTGCCGATTCCATAACTTTGAAAATCTTGAGCAACTGCCGTCATGTGTGAATAAAAAGCCTTTTCGCCATTTAGAATTGCCGGAACAGAAAGACTGAAACCAATAAGTTTTTCATTATGAAATGCACCGAGCGTAAAACCTCCGGCGTGCATTGTTACAATAAAATGTCTGACCGGCGAGATTTCTATTTCGGGAAGAGCGAAAACTTCTCTTTGAAGTCGAACGCAATCGGCTAATTCTTCAACTGTCTTGCATTCACGGATTTTGATCTCTGGTTGCGGTTTCATTTTTTGCACACTTCTTAAATATGGTAATTCTGCCTAAAATTTCAATATAGATAATCAGTCAATTGGAACTTTCTCAATTTTTTTATCGGTGGTCAAATCTTTTGTATTATTTTCGACAATTGTAAATTTTACTTAACAACTATTTACTCAATTTGGT
>JBGTHN010000021.1:0-2859 GCA_041746235.1 Pyrinomonadaceae bacterium
CCGAGAATTCCCGCACCGCCAGCCGCTACCAATCCCGCCGAACCGCCGCCAATTACTATTAGATCGTAAGTTTCATTCATAATTTATTTAGGTGATAAGTGATATCAGTTATCAGTTATCAGTTATCAGTTATCAGTTATCACTTTTCACTTCAGAATCAACTTCATTTATTTGCCTACGCACTTTTTTTAGGGTTGAATATGCTCCGACGATCACTAATCCAACCACGATCACATAAACCCAAACGGGAACATTTTTCCCTGCAAAAATTAAATAAATATATGCAGATATAAAAAAGAATGTTGCTGACATTGCTGGCAAAACGATTGATCTGCCTTTGCGATAATTGCGGATCAGCCATCCGATCGAGAGCGAAAAAAACGGAATTGCACCGATATAAATTCCGCCAAAGATAAACGGATTTACGCCATAATCTTTCCCAAGACTCAAAAACCACTCTGTAAAAGTTTCCCACATAGTTACCTGATTTAATTCTATTTCTTTTCGGATTTATTCCAATGATTGCAATTTGCGGAGAATTATTCAATCACATAAATAATTAGGCGTTGATTATTTTTACGGCTTGAATGCGGCGATCTGTGCATCAAAGATTTATTCAATTTTGAAATCATTAAAAAGAAAAGTTAAAATATTTCATTATCAAAAGATCATTTACTTAAAAATTAAGGAGTTAAAAGTTATGAACAAGAAACGATTTGCGTTTTTATCAGTTGGAGTTGTCGGGATTTTTGCGGTGTTGATGTTGTTTATCGGAACAAATTCAACGGCAAGATCTTTGAGTATCGAAGAAAAATTCACATCATTTGCCGGAGAAAAACTTTCGGCTGAAGATATGTTGGGCGAATATAGCTTTGATAAAAATCATAGTTCGATAAATTTCAAAGTCAGACATATGGGATTGGTTGATGTGCCGGGGCATTTTCGTGATTTTACGGGAACGATCAATTTAGCAGGCAAAAAAATGGTTGATTCAACCGTTGAATTTACCGCTCAAGCGACATCTGTAGATACGGGCGTAACCCCGCGTGACAATCATCTACGCAGTAAAGATTTCTTTGAGGTCGAAACTCATCCGACGATGACCTTTAAAAGTAAAAAAATCAAAAAGAAAGGGAAAAATTATATGGTTACGGGTGATTTTACGTTGAAAGGCGTAACAAAAGAAATTACGATCCCGATGCAAGTCTATGGTCCGTCCAATGTCGGAAATGACAATATAAAGATGGGCGTTACGGGACAAACAACAATTAATCGCAGAGATTATAATGTGACTTACGGATCAAATTTACCGAACGGAACTCCGGTGCTTTCCGATATGATCGCCATAGATTTGCAGATCGAAGCGGCAAAGAAAAAGGAAAAAGCGGTTGAGAAATAAAAGTTAATTTAGTGGAAGATCAGTTTTGAAATTTATACGTGGTGTAGATCGGTATTTGTTGCCGGATAATAAAACGCACCTTCCGATCTATAGAATTCTAAATTGTAACGTCTTCTAATTCCGCAGGATGGGCAGTATCTGTATGTGATGTTTTTTGTCGTCACAGGTCTGCTCATTCGTGCGTGGTAACAACCGAAAACTCTTGCAAAAATTCCGACCTTTTCTCCAAAAATTTCCTTCTCGGCATTTATATTTAAATCTGTTGCGACGTTCTCGAATTCACTTCGAGCAACAACATTTTCCATAGATCACTCTCCTTATAAACTATTTATTCGGGGTAGTTTAATACAAAAATTATGCCAAAAACTTTATAAACTTTTACTTCAAGTTGGATATGATATGTATAAGAATTTATTACATTTAGGAAAATAAGGCAAATAATTTCTTTGACATAATTTTTTAAGACGAAATTTTCTGAGATTAATGATGTTTTTTGGCTGGTTTAATTTTGTTCTTTTCCAAAATATATGACAAAATTTCATCACGAACTGACAATATGACCGACAAAACAACAAAAATATCCGAAAAAGAATTTGCTAAAATTTGTCTTGGAATTTACGAAGACCGCAAAATTATCTGTGAACACAATCCGATCGGCACACGGCAAGAAACGCTTCTGTGGATGCTGATGAGTTGCTTGCATAGTTACCTTAGTTTAACCGAGATAGAAACGCCTTGTTTTACCGGAAAACCAACTAGCGACACTTATCGGGAAGCGATCTTGTTTATTCTAAAAAATAGAAAAGCGGAAGATTTTGATGTCGAAAAATATTTAGCAGAGTTGACTCAATAATGATAATCGAAAAATTTACGATCACAGCATTTCAGCAAAACACGCGAGTCGTCGTTTGCGAAGATACAAAAAAAGCAATTTGTATTGATCCGGGCGAAAGGTCGGAGCGATTATTTGATTTTATAAATGAAAATAAATACGAACTTCAGGCAATAACTTTGACGCACGCACATCTTGACCACATCGGCGGAACGCTTGCAATGCACAGGGCTTTTCCCGACGCAGAAATTATTTTGCACAAAGATGATGAAGAGATGTATTACAATTTGCCGATGCAGCCTTTGATGTTAGGAATTCCGCAAGCCCAAATTAAACCGCTTGGATTTGATTATGAAAATCCGCCGAAACTTACGCGGAATTGGGAAGATAATGAAATTTACGAGGTCGGAAATTTGCGTTTCAAAGTTTTGCATTGTCCCGGACATACGCTCGGTCACGTTGTTTTGGTTGAAGAAAATCACAAAAAAATATTTGTCGGCGATTGTCTTTTTGAAGGCTCGATCGGCAGAACCGATCTGCCCGGCGGTTCGCACGAACAATTGTTGGATTCGATAAACAAAAACATTTTAACGCTCGGAGATGATTGGACAATCTATTCGGGACACGG
>JBGTHN010000022.1:0-9594 GCA_041746235.1 Pyrinomonadaceae bacterium
AAAGTTGCAAAGACGCAAAGAAGAAAAATTGGTTTTTAACCTTTGCGTCTTCGCGTCCTTGCATCCTTGCGTTAAAAAAATCTGAAATGAACTCAAAATTATCAAAACAAATCAAACAAAAAGCCCTTGAGATCGGCTTTCACAAAGTCGGAATCGTCAAAGCCGAAGCATTAGAAACGGAAGGCGAACATCTTAAACAATGGCTTGAAATGGGTTATCAAGGCGAGATGAAATGGCTTGAACGTGAACCCGAAAAGCGTTCCGATCCGAAGATTCTGTTTCCTGAAGCCAAGTCAATCGTCGTTTTAGCGATGAATTATTACACACCGCACGAACACGAAGAGGATGAATCAAAAGGCAAAATTTCAAGATATGCGTGGGGTGATGATTATCACGATGTCGTCAAGGAGAAACTTTGGGAATTATTTAATTGGATAAATGAGGAAATCCCCGAAGCGAAAGGGAAAGTTTGTGTAGATACCGCACCGATTATGGATAAAGCTTGGGCGGTTCGTGCTGGACTTGGTTGGCTTGGAAAACATTCAAATGTCATCACAAAAGAATTTGGTTCGTGGTTTTTTATTAGCGAAGTTTTGTTGAATCTTGAACTTGAATACAAAAACGAAATCGTTGAAGACCCTTGCGGAACCTGCACGGCTTGTCTTGATGCCTGTCCAACGAATGCGATTGTCGAACCTTTTTTAGTTGACTCAAAAGCGTGTTTGTCATACGCTACAATTGAACTGCGTTCCGCAGAACTCCCGTTTGAAATTTCTGAAAACCTTAATGGCTGGCTTTATGGGTGTGATATTTGTCAAGATGTCTGTCCATGGAACCGTTTTCAGGAACCGTCTAATGAACAAAGATTTGAACCGCGTCCACAAAATGTAACTGCTGATTTAGAAGCAATAATTTCATTAACCCCAGAAGAATACGCCGAAAGATTTCGTCGCAGTGCGATAAAAAGAACAAAAATTACCGGTCTTAAAAGAAATGCTGAAGCGTTATTATCCACAAATAAAAAAGACAAATAGATTTTCAAGTTTGGAGAGGAAAGAAATGATAAATTTTACCCGAAGTGTTTTGATTTTATTAAATGTTTTGACTTTGTTTACAGTTCTTGTTCCTGCCCAAAAAGCTGTTGAATCGAATAAACCTAACGATGAAACAGTAGCAATTGTTGTTGCTGTCACGGGTGGCAGAGTTCGCAGTGAACCGAATACAAAATCGGCGATTTTAAAAGAATCAACTATCGGCTCTCGATATAATGTGGTGGAATCGAAAAACGGTTGGAGCAAAATCCAACTTAGCGAAGCTAAAGACGACGAAGAAGCAAAAATGGGTTGGATCTCAAATTCGATAACAGCGAAGTTTGACGGTTCGCAACCCGGAGTAATTTATCAGCAAATTACCGATAGGTATTTCAAAAAGAATTCGCTCTCATTTGATACAGCAAAAGAACTTTTTGATTTTCTACCAAAAGCGGCAGACGAAGCAAAGACTTTTGAAATCGGTGGTGATTTACGTCTTAAGCGTTTGATGGCATTTTCGATGGCACTCAAAGCGATTCCAAATGGAAAAGAAAAATCGTCTCCGTATAAAGAATTTCTAGAAAAACACAAGCAAGACATTGTTTATAGTGAACCATCCGGTGAATGGTATGTTCGTTCGGAAGAGTTCTGGGAATTGCATCAACGATACCAAAAATACAATGTCGGTGAAGAGATCGCGTGGCAAGCCGCCGGAAACCCAACTCCGGGAGAATGTGAGGGATACATCAATTGTCATCTTTATCGCTTACGTATTACTCACGGAGAATACTTGAATTTTTATCCCAACGGCAAACACAGCAAAGAAGCATTAAATGATGTTAATAATTTGCTTCAACCGATTATTTCAGATTTGCCCGCAAAAAGTGTCTATTATACTGCCAGCGACATCAGCGACCGTGCGGAATTTAACAGTATGCTTGCTGACCTGCGTAAAATCATTTCCAAAAGCCCACATCTCGAAAAAACTAAAATACTCAAACAAATTCAACAAATAGCGGAAGGACACAGATAAGTTTTTTAACACATTTAATAAAATCTAAACAACTGAAAAAAAAAGAGTTAGTACTAATTATTAACCTTTTTTTATTTTTTTTACAAAAAAAGTGTAAATTTTTTTGTAATTAGTTAAACATTGTTAGTATTATAGTAGTGGGTTATATTTTACCTTCACTATAAATCAAATATGGATAGAGTTAGAAAAAATAAAATAGTAGAAAAAAGTAATAATCAAGGATTTTCGCTCATAGAGTTGATAATCGTGCTTTTGATTATGTCCATTTTGGCTGTTTTCAGTATTATCGCATTTGGCAGTAAAGATTTGTTTTATGCCGATCATCAAGCCTATCTTTTGATGGATGCTTTTAAGGAAGCACGTCAACGAGCATTAACTCAGCAAGAAACCATCAGAGTCGAACTAAGTAAGGAAAAAAGAGAGATTCGAATCATTAATGAAAACGAGCCGGGAAATGCAGCGGATGATGTAGTTATAAAAAGAATACCACTTGCAGAAGAAAAATATCTTCTTACTTTTGATTCTCCACCTGCAAATATGGACAATGCCCCCCAAGAACCCACGCCAGTTCCGACCGCTAGTTTCAAATCGAGTTTACATCCGCACAGCCTCGGAGAAAAAGTTGCAACCTTAAGATTTCTAAAAAATGGAAATGTGGTAAATGAAGGCTCAAACGAAGTAGGTGATAACTCTGTTGTTACCGGAGCAACATTCTATTTTTGGAAACCAAGGGTTGCGGATGACAAAACGATCACAAACAAAGGTGTGGTTATCAGAGCAATTACCGTGTTAGGCAGTTCCGGGAACTCAAGTTACTGGAAGTGTGGAGTTAAAAATAACCAGTGTTCCGAATGGACACATTAACCCCTCGCCCATCAATAAAAATGAAAAGCAAAAATCAAGAAGGTTTTACATATATAGAAGTGATGATAGCGATTGTTATTTTAACAGTCGGCATATTAGCACAATTATCTGCTCTGAGTTTAAGTATGTTGCGGGCATCTGAAACTGAGCAAAGGAATGTTGCACGTCAACTAGCCAGTTCGACGATTGAATCAATATTTGCCGCACGTGATTTAGGAAATGCTAACGGAATAAGTAATTGGGATGCAGTAAATTTAAGCGATGTTCATGATGACGGAATTTTTAAATCGGGTTGGTTTCCGATCAGGGATGATGCCGGACAAGATGGAATTCAAGGAACAGCGGATGATGTTTGTGCCGCTAACGTAAATTGTGTAGTTGGTGGTTATACAAACACTAGCGAGCCAATTATCGGATTTCAAAGAAAAATAGAAATAACAGATGTAGTAGAAACCGGAGTTCCAAGAGCTAAAAAACGTCGAATAGAAGTGAAAATAAGATACTTCGTCGGACAGATTACACGTGAGGAGAGTTTATCAACTCTTATTGCTGATTTGCCTTTTTATAAATAGTTAAAAAAATTAAATATGCGTAAGTTTTTAGTAAAAAAAGAATGTAATAAGAAAAATGAACTCGGTTTTTCAGTGATTGAGTTAATAATTGCCGTTACAATTTTTATAGCTGTTATGGCAGCAGTTTTTGGTGTTTTGCGGATCGGTCTAATTATGCGGGATTCGATAAATAACCGCTCTGAAACGACAAGTAATGCACGCGTAGCAATAAATTCTGTTGGACGTGAAGCGGTTAATGCCGGATTGGGATATTCACGGACGGGAAGCATAGTTCCCGATGATTTTGCGTATGGTTTGCTGAAAACCCCAAAAGATTCAGGAGATGCACGCGACCTGTTTACGGGTGTGATGGCAGGAAATAATATCAGTAGCAGTTCCCTTTCGGTAAATGGTGAAAAAAATGATGTAATTGCTTTTATCTATCGGGATTTGAATTTTAATAACGGAGAAGCCTTAACAATTAGCAATGCAGTAAAAGTTTCCGACTCTGTAGTTTTGGAAACTCCGCTCAATGGCTGTGTAAATTGTAAAAAGTATGATCTATATTTAGTTGAATCTGCTGACGGTAACAAAGCACTAGCATTAGCTACAGATATTACTTTTAATAAATTTATTACTCTTGGTAAAAACGGTCCATTGGGACTAAATCAAAAAGCAAACGGAAATATAGATGCAAGAAGCATTTTAACTCCCTGCACTATTGGAGATACCACAAATTGTTTCAAATACCAACCCAATGCCACAGCAAAAAAAGTCTTTTTAATGAGTTACAGTGTTGACAACGAAGGAACTTTAATTCGCACTACTTACGGAAACAATCCCGACGGGACTGCCGCCGAACAAATTCAAAAACAGCCGCTTGCTTATAATGTTCAAAGTTTTCAAGTTAAATATTTGATGCAGGACGGTTCAACCTCTGAAGACCCTTCCAATGGAAATACCGAGCAAGGAAAAATGAATGAAGTTGTTCAAGTTGAAATCAATATAAAGATAAAAGCGGCAGATGGAACTACTGCTAACAGAACACAATTAATAAATCTCACATCTACATTTAGCACACGCAATCTAAGATATGACGTGGAATAAGAAAATAGGTGAAATATGAAAAAGCTAAAGAGTAAAAAAAGTAAAATTTTGAATAAAAATGATAACTCGGAAAACGGTGCGGCTCTTGTAACTGCTCTGTTTATTTTATTGTTGCTTATGGGTTTCGTAGCTTTGGCAATTTCCAGAACATCTACAGAAACCATTATTACCAATAATGATGTTTCCGAGTCCAGAACTTTTGCGGCAAGCGAGGCGGCTCTTGAAAATACAACACGAGATTTTGTGGATATTTTTGAAATAAAACTTGTTCCAAATGACGATGATATTAAAAAAGTTAAGCAGAAGCCCGTTCCCGGATTTGAAAACTTTACTTTTTTAAGAGACATACTTAAAACAAAAGAGGCAGAACCGATAACCCTAACAGGTGGAAGTTTTGGCGGATTATATGCTTTAAGAGATTCATGGGAAATTGAATCATTAGCAACTGATAAGATTACTGATGTAAAAGTTTCGGTAAAACGCAGATTTTTCAGCGATAGAATTCCTATTTTTCAGTTCGGTGTTTTTTATGAAGACGATTTAGAATTAAATCGTCCGCCTTTATTCACAATCGGTGGAAGAATACACACAAACAGCAACTTTTTTGTATCGGCTGCTGATACAAAGGGAGTCTATTTTGATTCTAAGGTTACAGTTGTCGGCGAAGTGGTCAATGATATTTGGAAAACAAAAACTACTTTAACCTCTGGGGTTGATGATAAAGGACAGGTTTATGTAAAAGATGGTGCAGGTGCATATCAAGAATTAAAAACGGGTGAATCAAGTGTTAAATGTGTAAATCCTTCAGGTGCAAATGTGTTTGCTTTAAAACCAACTTTACCTTATTGCAGCAAAAATCTATCTTGGGCTACTCAAAGAACTAAATTTCAAGGAAATCTTGAAAGTGATGTTTCTCCGCTCAACCTTCCGCTTTCTAAAACAGGTAAAGATTTAATTGAATTAGTTAAGCGAGGTAAAAATGTCGGAGATTTAGCTAATGTTGGGGGTAGTGTTGCTGCAATTACGAGTATTACTCAAGACGATCCAACACTTTCAAGAGAAAGATTTACCAATAAAACGGGAATCAGAATCTCTCTAGCGGATTCTCAAAACAAACTGCCGGGATGTGCCAGCGTTGCCGCCGGACAAAGTTGTGGAGTTCAACTGGATGGTGCATTGGGAAGTTCTATCGGATATCAACCTTTAACGATGACAGATGCTTATAAAGGCACAGCACTTAACGCCACCCGGATGGCTATCAGCGGACGACAAATTTGGATAAAAGTGGAAACGGTTTCTTACGGTGTTAATGATACATCTCCACAAACAAAGGATATAACTCAAGACATTTTAAGTCTTGGCGTAACCGAACCGGCTCCGATCGGGACAGATTTTCAAATTTCGGGATATACTTCTTTGACAGATACTCGTTCAATTATCAAATTACAAAGATTTGCAATTCCGGGTCCAAGCATTCCAAACACCGGTTCGACATCTTATTTATCTAACTACACGCTAAATGGAAAATCACAAAATCTTGTGGTTCGTTATAAAAATGTTTTAAGTCTTCCGCTTACCGGATGTATAACGATTCCTTTGATAACTACTTGTACTCCCGTAAATAGTTTTGCATCACCTTCTCCAAATTCAAAAGCCTCAATTAATGCTACATCAAGCAAAGAAGATGCGGCTCATCTGAAATGGGCAAGTATTAACGGAGGACTTAGTTATGCAATTGTTCCGTTTCCAATCCAGATGTTTGACAGCCGGGAAGGTCTTTCGGAAGACAGTGCTTCAAACGCCAATACCACATTCGGCACAGGCTATGTTCCTTCCGCCGGGGCAATGAGTCTTGTTGATATAGACGTTGCTAATCTGAGAAAGTTTTTAAAAGGAGATTTTAATGGGAAATTTCCGACAACTACACCTTATGCAACAACTAAAGGAAGTTCTTTGAATAGTTCGGATATACCTGATATTGCTGGATGGGTTTTATCTATTTCGGACAGACGCGGAGATTATGATTTCGACGGAACATACGATATGGAGGATGTCTTTCCAAATGGCACGCTGGACTATAATGAAGATACTAATAATAACGGAGTTTTAGACGTTGATTACACAAATGAAGCCGCCAGTTATACTGCATCAGTTCCAAGAGGACAGGCGGCAACAGCCGATCATTCATATTATCGCCGTGGCGTTAGATTAGTTAACGGTTCGGTTTTACCCGGAAATTATGATTCGGGTAATCCTGCTAATACACAGGGATTTACTGTAGCTTCAGAAAATGGTGTTTATGTTTTGGGAAATTACAATGCTACGGGAGTTTCCGTGAGTGCCGGAACAGCCGTTACTCCGCCGGAAAACTATATTCCGAAAAATGCTCCAACACATATTCCTGCGTCTATCGTATCAGATGCGGTTATTATTTTGTCGAATGCCTGGACGGATTCAAATAGCTTTGCAAATCCGTTTGTTTCAACCAGCCGGGTCGCTTCTAATACGCAAGTTAGGTTTGCGATGATTTCCGGTGATCCGATTACGGGAAATACTTCTATCACTTATTCACCGAGTCAATTTGGACAACTCAACGGTGGAGTTCATAACTTCAAAAGATATTTAGAAACGTGGGCAAATAAACGTCTCAATTATTCAGGCTCTTTGATAAATCTGTTTAATTCACAAAATAATAACGGTTTTCAAAAATGTTGTACCACAATTTATGAACCGCCGATTCGGGATTGGACATTTGATAATACATTCTTGGATGCAAATCGTTTGCCTCCCGGAACGCCTTATATTTATTCGATTTCATTCACAGGTTTCCAGCGTATAAATAACTAAATTCAAACATTTACCAAACTTAAAAGGAACGCAAAAAAAAAATTTGCGTTCTTTTTGTTTTTTAGACCAAAGTAACTTGCAAAATTGAGTAATTAAAAGCTAACTTTAAATATAAGTGAAAGAGAAAAGTAAAAAACTTCTTGATTCGTATGGCAGGCAAATACGCGATTTGCGTATCAGCTTAACAGACCGTTGTAATTTTCGGTGTTTTTATTGTTTGCCAAACGGTGAACCGCCGCTTGCCCGCAAAGATACGATTTTAACTTTTGAGGAAATTGAAAAAGTTTGTGGGATTTTTGTATCTTTGGGCATCGAAAAAATCCGTCTAACCGGCGGCGAACCGATGCTTCGCAGAGATATTGAAACTTTGATCAAGAAACTTGCAAAATTGAAGGTTCAAAGTCCAAAATTGAAAGATTTGGCATTGACGACCAATGGTTTTTCGATTCCTGAAAAAGCTAAAAATTTGAAAAAATTAGGGCTTGATCGTTTAACGATTTCACTTGATTCGCTTGATTCTGAAAAGTTTAAAGAGATCACCGGAAAAGATGAATTGGACAATGTTTTGGAAGCTATCGAAACAGCAAAAAAAGTCGGTTTAACTCCACTAAAAATAAACGCTGTAATTGTTCGCGGGAGAAATGATGATGAGATCGTAGAGTTTGCAAGATTTGCCCGTGAATACGATGTTTCGATGCGTTTTATAGAATTTATGCCGCTTGATTCGGGACACGAATGGAAGCGTGAAATGGTTGTTTCGGGAAGGGAAATTCGTGATAAGATCAAGGAGCATTTTTCCATTGAACTCCAACAAAAATCTCGTGGAATGGCAACGGCTTGGAATTATAAATTTGCAGATACAAGCAGAGGCGAAATTGGAATTATTGCACCCGTAACAGAAATGTTTTGCGGAGCGTGTTCAAGGATTCGTCTAACGGCAGACGGACAGATTCGCACTTGTCTTTTTTCAAAGGAAGAACATAATTTGCGGGATGTTCTGCGAAGCGGTGCAAGTCGTGAGGAAATCATCGAATTTATTGAAAATGTTGTCCTGCAAAAAGAAGCAAGCCATCAGATAAATGATACGGATTTTGTTCAACCATCAAGAACTATGAGTTTTATTGGCGGTTAAAAATTGTTACAAATAAAAAGAAAAATTGACAAATTAAGCATTATCAATAATTATTCTTTTTAACAAATTTTTCTAAAAAATAAGGATAAAAATTATGGCAACAAAAATAGTTAAATGCGGAAGTTGTGGAACGGAAAATATAGGTTTAGAAAATTTCTGTCGTAATTGTGGAACAAGTTTGGATGCTCCATTTCAAAATCAACAGAATCCCCAAAATCAACAAATGCAACAGCAGTATCAAGGCGGAGCTCAAATTCCCGGTGCTGATAAAAAATTGGCGGCAGGACTTTGCGGGATTTTACTCGGCGGTTTTGGAGTGCATAAATTTATTTTAGGTTATCAGCAAGAAGGCGTTATCCTGCTTTCGGTTTATCTAATTGGAATAGTTATTACAATTATTACTTGTGGAATCGGAACGCCGATTCTTTTAATACCAAGCATTATCGGGCTTATTGAAGGAATTATGTATCTGACAAAATCCGACCAAGAATTTGTTGACACTTACATAAAAAACAAAAAACCTTGGTTTTAAGATTTTTCAAGTTACAGAAAAATATTAAAAATGTTCACAGGAATAATTGAAGAATTAGGAAAAATCGGTGGACTCGAAAAACACGCCAAGGGTGCAAAGATAAAGATCAACGCGAAAACCGTTACTGAAAATACTGTTGAAGGAGATTCGATTTCCGTTAATGGAGTTTGCCTGACGGCTTTGAATATAAGTTCTGGTTCTTTTGTTGCGGATGTTTCGCAGGAAACTTTGAATCGTTCGACGATCGGCAGTTTGAAAAATGGTTCACGAGTAAATCTCGAACGTGCTGTAACGCCTTCGACAAGGCTCGGCGGACATATTGTGCAAGGTCACGTTGATGGGACGGGAAAATTTGTCGAAGCAATTAAAGAAGGTGATTTTTGGACGGTTCGTGTTTCTTATCCAAAGGAAACAGGACAATATTTAGTTTATAAAGGTTCGGTTTCGGTTGAGGGAATTTCGCTGACGATCGCAAATTTAACCGATGAATATTTTGA
>JBGTHN010000023.1:0-3719 GCA_041746235.1 Pyrinomonadaceae bacterium
CCATCGCCATCAACCACCCAACCGTGTGTCAAAACAGTTTTATATGGTGCTTGGTCGTGTGCCGCCAAACCGCACATTAATGATGAATTAAACCAGCCACGATATTGGTCTCCGCCTTCGAGATAAACATCAGCCGGAAAACGCAGATTATCGCGTGTTTCTAAAACCGCAACACACGACGAACCGGAATCGAACCAAACATCTAAAATGTCCGTTTCTTTCGAGAAATCCGTTCCGCCGCAAGATTTACATTTATACCCTTCGGGCAGAAGTTCGGACGCTTCTTTGTTATACCAAGCGTCGGAAGTTTCTTGCAGGAAAATATCGGCGATGTGATAAACCATTTCGGCTTCCGCAGTCGCTTCATCACAACCGTTGCAATAAAAAACGGGAATCGGAACGCCCCACGAACGTTGACGAGAAACGCACCAATCGGGACGACCTTTGAGCATATTGTGCATACGCCCTTCGCCCCATTCGGGATGCCATTTTACGGCTTTGATCTCTTCCAGAGCGTTATCACGAATCGGAATTTCTGTACCTGTTTTCGCAGGTATATCCATCGAAACAAACCATTGCGGAGTCGCTCTAAAGATCACAGGATTTTTGCAACGCCAGCAATGCGGATAGCGGTGTTCGTAATCTTCGGTGTAGAGCAACATTCCAGATTCTCTCAAGAATTCAACGATATTTTTGTTCGCTTTAAAAACCTGCTGACCTGCAAAATGCTCGACATCATCTTGAAAACGTCCGCCGTTATCAACGGGACAATAAACTTCCAAACCGTATTGTTTACCGATCACGAAATCGTCGTGTCCATGTCCCGGTGCAGTATGAACTGCTCCCGTTCCGGCACTTGCGGATTTTTTATTTGCTTCTTTTAGATCAAGTTCTGTTTCGCCATCGGATTCGCCCAAAGTTACGTGTTCACCATTCATCAAAAGCGACATACGATCAATCCACGGATGTTTCGCTTCGAGTTTGTCGAGTTTTTCGCCCTTAAAACGTGCCAATTCTTTCACGTCTTCCAAGCCGACAGTTTCGACCAAACTTTTAACTAATTCGGACGCTAAAATATAAACTTCGCCGTTCGCCTCAATCGCCGAATATTCATATTCGGGATGAACCGTGATTCCCAAATTTGCGGGAATCGTCCAAGGCGTTGTCGTCCAGATCAAGACGAAAACTTCTTTATCTTTTAATGATTCATCTATTTGTGAAGCATCTGAAACAAGCGGAAATTTCACATAGATCGAAGGCGAAGTGTGCTGAGCGTATTCAACCTCAGCTTCCGCCAACGCTGTCTGATCGTGAACGCACCAGTAAACCGGACGCAAACCTTTGTAAATGTAACCGCGTTCGAGATATTTACCGAACAGCCGAGCCGTTTCCGATTCATATTCGTGCGACATCGTTAAATAAGGATTATCCCATTCGCCGAAAACTCCGAGACGTTGAAAATCAGCCGTTTGAGCCTTCAAAGCCTTCGCCGCGTGTTCACGGCAAATACGTCGAAAAGTCCCGACGGGCAAATCATTTTCGCTTTTACCTTTCTTCGCCAAATCCTTCTCAACATATTTCTCGATCGGCAAACCGTGGCAGTCATAACCCGGAACGTAAGGCGAATCAAAGCCCTGCATCGTTGCCGCTTTGACAATAAAATCCTTCAAAATTTTATTAAGTGCCGTCCCAATATGTATATTGTCATTCGCATACGGCGGACCATCGTGCAAAATAAATTGCTCTTTGCCTTTTTGTGCTTCACGGATTTTTCCGTATAAATCCATCTCGTCCCATTTTTTCAAACGAGCGGGTTCGGCTTGTGAAAGATTCGCTTTCTGCGAAAAGTTCGTCTGTGGTAAATTGATCGTCTTTTTTAAGTTTACTGGTTCAGTCATAAGTCAGTTGTTAGTCGTTAGTGGTCAGTTGTTAATTGTTTGTCTGACCTAAATTATAAAAATGAAATTCTAACATTTAATTGCTCATAATCCGCAATCCAAAATCTAAAATCCAAAATGAAAAAGTCCCAAGCCTTTTTTAAGACTTGGGACTTTTTTGCAAAGTTATACCTTTGGCATCGCTCTCTATGGAGCAAAGTCCCTGTTGCTAATAATTATTATGTAAACAGGTAATCTCATAAAAACCTCAAATATATTTATGCCAAGTTTTTTTGATTAAGTCAAAAGTTCAACAGTAGAGTTGATGGGAGTTTTTTTGATATAAAGGCGTAAAGCTACAAATCAACGAATTGAAATTGTTAAAGTAAAATTAGTCGCCGACTTTCCAAGGTTTTCAACTGAAATGTAATTATCACCGGAATCTGTCGTAAAACTATAACTTGTTACGTCATCGGGATTACCTTCAAAATAAACTTTTCCATTGCGTGAACTGACGGTTGCCGACAAAGTTTGACCGGATTTCGCACCAAGCACGAAAGTTCGTATTCCACCGTTACCGGATATTTTGCCTGTAACTGTGGTTGAAGTTTTCCCTTTGCCAAATCGCACTCGGGTCGCCGTTTGAGCGAACAAGTTAGAGCAAGTTAGCAAAAGAAATAATGATGCAACTAAAAATTGTGTTGTGATTTTTTTCAAATTTTTATCTCCCTTTTTTTAGGTCAAGTGTAGTAGAAGCCACGAAACACCCAACTTTTTATTTTAACTGAATTATTAATTTTCTATCAGAATGTTTATATCTTACATTTGTTGATAAAGTCAATAAACTAGCTAATTCACCCCAAAATTCAAGTTTGTTAATTTAAGAATTTCACTTCATTAATTTTGCTCCGGTGGATGTTTTCCATAATCAAAAAGGGCTTTTCAGTAAGTTTATGCAATCTTTTTTACCCTTTTTTCCAAAAATCATTTGTCGCCCGCAAGCCGTGGTGAAATGCTTCTTCGAAAATTGCGATTCCGCTTAGGTCGGAATGGGCAAAATGTATGTTGCGGAAAGGTGTCTGTGCTTTTTGGCGTTCGCCGTTCCACATAAAATTTGTGCGTGGCGAGATCATCGCGTGTCCCCAACGCATAATGTCTATGCGGGTTGTTAATTCGCGGATTTCGGGATGAGCTTGTGATAGATCGGTTAGGCAAATGTCGGCTAATTCTTTCCAGTCTAAACTCAATAATTTTTGCATTCCAACTTTTAAATTTTCTTCTGCCATCGGGTAATAATATGTCAAAATCGTTTGTCCGTAATCAATCCCTTTTTGATGCGTGGCGACGACATAGCCGAGCGATTTGCTTTCGTATAAAACATTATCCCACGCGAGCGGAAAATCTCTTGCAAAATTATTTTTTGGACGATCTTTTAAGAATAGATTGGCGACGAACCAAGAATTATGCTGAAAGTCATTTGCGTTAAAAGTCGGGTTGTCACGAAAACCTCGAATAAGATATTGAGCAGTAAAAAGCGGTGCGGCGTAAATGACTTTCTCAGCGTGTAAGCCGTTCATTTGATTTGTTTTTGTGTCGAGATAAACGACATCTACGCCCGTTTCGTTTGGAATTAGTTCGACGACAATTTGCGAACGCTGAATATTTTCTTTAACTTTATCCACAAAATGATTTACAAAACGACCGTTGCCTTCGGGAAAAGTAAGGAAAGGTTGCGATTCTTCACCCGATCTCGGCACACGGGAACAGAAATAAAAAAGTCCTGCCCAAGCGGAAGTTTGTTTGAGTTTTAAACCGTAATCATCACGGCAAGCATAATCGCAA
>JBGTHN010000024.1:0-7186 GCA_041746235.1 Pyrinomonadaceae bacterium
GAAGTTGATTTTCATACATCAAAGCGATAATTGAATCAATATCTTGACAAGAGAGAAAAGCGGCTTCCGTCGGCAAGACCATAATTGAAATGCGTCGGCATTCTTCGCAAAAGGTTCTGACAGAATATCTCTTGCGTCGGATCGTTAAACTTTCGCTTGATTCGATCGAAATCTCGGTTCTTATTTTTGCCATTTTGCTTTGTTTGTATTCAAATGGATTTCATTTAGAATGAAACAGGCTCAAAAAATACTAAATGTTGCTGACCGGTAACACCTGCATAATTTAAACCTGCCTCATACGGAGAACTTTATAGATTTTATTCGTATAAAGTCTTGAAAGTTCCGTGAAAGATTCTTAAAAGATTTAGAAAGTGCTTTATGAATAATAAAATTCTCTATGATTTTGAAGGTTTTCGTGTTGACACAAATCAAAAATGTCTGTGGCGAGGCGAAGATATTGTTTCGCTTACGCCGAAGGCTTTTGAAACTTTGCTCGTGTTGATAAGAAATAATGGAAATGTTGTAACCAAAGATTCAATTCTCGATGAGGTTTGGAAAGATACTTTTGTTGAAGAAGCGACACTTGCACAAAACATCAGCACTTTGCGAAAAACTCTTGCAAAATATGACAAGAACACAGAATTTATCGTTACAATTCCGAGGCGTGGTTATCGCTTTGTTGCGGACGTAACCGAAATTCTTGCTGACGAAGAAGTTTTAGTAGTCGAAAAACATTCCGTTACACACATCATTGCTGAACAAGAACAAATTCACGATTCGGCGGATTCAGCAATTTCACGCCCGAAAAATGTTTCGCAAACGAGCAACTTTTCCAACAAAAAATTACTAATCGGATTACCTTTGGCACTCATAACTTTGCTAATTGTTGGAGTTGTTGCAGTATCTTATTTTTACCGTTCAAATACATTTTATAATTCAAAGTTTGAAAAATTTCGCATAAATAATTTACTTTCAAGCGGAGATATAAACAGAGTAACGGCATCGCCCGACGGAAAATATATTGCCATCGTAGAAAATAAAAATGATGGTGACACGATTTCTTTGAAACAAACTGATGATGGAAACACGATTGAAACTTTGCCAAAATCGAAGTTAATGATCGTCGGAACAACATTCTCGCCAAATGGCGATTATATTTATTATTCTGCTTATGATCGAGCATCTTCTCCAACTCCGAAAATTGGAAAACTCTACAAGATCCCGATTCTGGGCGGTGCTTCGCAAGAAATTGTGAATGATATTGATAGCCCTGCGGCGATCTCTGAAGACAATAAAAAAATCGCTTTTATACGAAATAAATTAAATCAAAAACAGTCTGCATTGATGATTTCTGACATAGATGGTTCAAATGAAAAAGAATTAGCCTTGCGTGATGTGCAGAATGGATTTTCAATTTCCGGTTTGTCCTGGTCGCCTGACGGAAAACTTATTTCTTCTGTAATTGTTGATAAAGAAGATGAAAAATTACCGACAAAAGTAGTTTTGATAAATTCCGAAACAGGAGAAATAAAACCACTTACAACCCAAAACTGGATCTGGATCGGAAAAACCGCTTGGCTAAAAGATGGAAGCGGAATTGCTTTTGTCGCTTACGGTTCAAAATCTCCGAACTTAACGGACGAAATTTGGTTCGTTTCCTATCCCGAAGGTGAGGCAAAAGTAATTTCCATTGGAATAAACGGAGTTAACGGAATAAGCCTTACAAATGATGCCAGTTCAATTGTTGCAACAAAATTAAACCGCATTACGAGTTCTTTTGTGAGTTCGATTGATGATCTGGATAAAGCGACAGAAATAAACAAAACCGCCGATGAAGTCAGCCTTTTGCAACTCGGCACAGATTGGACAAACGACGAAAAGATCGTCTATTCAAAAACACAAAATGGAAACGCCGATATTTGGATAATGAATTCCGACGGCACAAGTTCAAAACAACTTACATCAAACAAAAGTGCAGATTTTGCTCCGACTGTTTCAGCCGATGGAAAATATATTTTCTATCTTTCAAATCGTAGCGGCTCAATAAATATTTGGCGTATGAACATCAACGGCGAAAATCCGACAGAAATAATCAAAGCACAAAACCTTTATGCACCGAGCGTTTCACCAAACAACGATTTTATATACTATTCCGCAAAAGCACCGAATAAGTTTTACAATGTTTTATGGAAAGCGGATTTTGACGGAAAAAATGTTCAACAAATAACTTCTGCGAGAACGTATGTTACAAAAATATCGCCTGACGGAAAATACATTTTTTGTTTTTTCCCAGATGTAGAAAAAGATTTGGAAGACATTACGCAACCTTTAAAACTTACAATTCTTTCAGCCGAAGACGGCAAAATTGTAAAACAGTCTGCTTCGCTTAAAAACAGAAATTTCCCGACGATCGAGTGGCAACAAGACAGCAAGGGTTTTTATATTCTTGAGAATGAAAATGAAAGATCTACGCTTTACCTTCAAATGCTTGACGGCGGCGATCCGAAAAAATTAAAAACTTGGGACACGGGAACGGTTTATCAAATAGCCCTTTCAAAAGATGGCAAGAAATTATTTTATGAAAAAGGTGAGGAAGTAAATAGCGTAATTCAATTAAAAGATATTGCGGAAGAATAGGAACGCAATCGCGTTCAAGCAAAGTTTATTAACTTTAAATTTTGCGTTTAACTTTAAAGTTCGCCACGTTTTTTTTCGTGCTATCGCACTCATTGCAAGCGGGACGCTTGCGTTCCCGGGCGTTACGGAATTTTCTTTATTTCCAAATAAGGATTAAAAATATAATCGGTTGACACAGGTTTATTTGAAGGGAAATCTAAGTTTACCGAAATCGCATAAGCGGGATCTAAAGCCCATTGACCTGTGTTTAAAACCTTCTTTTTCTTTGTCCTATTATCGTGCCAAGCCCAGAAAGGTTTTGCCATATTGTCGCTTGCTGTCCGACCTTTGAATGCTCCGGCAATAAATTTTGCACTCGCATTTGGTCTGTCGCCGAACGGTTCGTAAGAGTAAAAATTATCAAAAGTGTCGTTTGAACTATTTGTTTCCTGATTTCCTTTTGACCACCATTCATCATAAATTGGCAAAAGTGCATAGCCGACATTTCTATCGTTGGAATTATTTGGCGATTCGGCTTTGTTTTTATATATGTATGTAATGCCCGTGTTTTGTTTGAAATCCATCTTGTCTGCCGAGAAAAAAGACGTTTTATGACTGCTTGCCAAAACACCGTGTCCGCCTGCTTCTATAAAAATTATCGGTTGAACGCCTTTGTATAGATCAATTTTTCCGTCAATATCGTGGATACCTTTTTTGATTTTTGAATCATTGGTAAATGAATAAATATTGTTGTGTGCGAGAGTTTCCATAACTTCGAGTTCACCGAATTTTGAATTGTCTTTGCGAACTGTGAGAATCAATCCTTCATTATCATTTTCGTGGCAAGTTCCAACAATGCAAACATCCGAATAATCGCGTGCGTGAAAGAAATTGTAAATAATGAACCAATGCGTTTTGGTTTCCATTACGGCATAATAAACATAGGCTTGTGAAGAGCTTTTATCGAGATTCTCCCAGTTGTCATCACCTTTCCAATTGCCGTCATAATCAAATCTCGCCAAATAATCGGCATTCGGATTAAACCAGATTTCTTGTGCGATAAACGGAGCATAATGTTCGGCAATATAAAAATATGGATCGGTAGATTTTGCTTCCGCCTGAAAGTTTATTTTTGCCCCATTATTTGAAGATGGAGCAGAATTGCTAACCTCGATAGTAACTTCTTTGCTCAAGTTTCCTTCCGTGATTTTTATCGTATATTTTCCCGGTTTGTTCGGTGCTGTAAAAAGAACAGAGTCTTTGCCGGAAGCCGCACCTAAACCTTGTTTGATAAAATTCTCCAAACCCGATTTAACCTTTTCGCCTTCTTCTTGAAACAGAAAAGGTTTTGAAAGCCAACCGCTGTTCGATGTGGTTAGATCAACTTTCCAGTTATTGCTCTGAACTCTGCCTTTATCACCATCGGCATCACCAAGCATATTTCCAAACAAACCTTTTTTCTTTGTTCCATAAAATTCGGCTTGGACAATTGCTGTTTCCAAAGGGCGGATTTTTGCCGTTTTTGGAAAAACATTGAGTTCTATGGATGTAACTTGAGACAGAGCCGTTCCGCTAAAAGCGAGCAAAATAAATATAAAAAAAGATTTTTTAAGCATAATAAGCGTAACGCCAGCGTAACACTGGCTGTCAAGAAGCCGTCTCGGTTTCTTATATTTAAGCTCTTGTTGCAAGAACAAAATTATTGTCATGAATTCTGAAATTTATAATCCCCAAATTTTTGTTTTTCCATTTCCAACCATTATTCTACATTTTTGATTTTTATACTCTTTTTAACTTATCTATAAAGATAAAGATTATAACTTGACTTGAATGCTGTGAGAAGTCCATTTTTGAAAAAACACTCGCAATATGTTGGAGTCTTTGTTATATTCACAAGCACGTTATACCAATCTCAAAAAAGAAAGGAAAAAATTAATTGATGGCAAATCCTTCCGAAGTTTTGACGCTTGAATTGGGCGAAGATATTCCGAAAAGTAAAATTTGGCAGGTCATCGGTGCGTCAAGTGCGGGAACGGTGATCGAATGGTATGACTTTTATATTTTCGGCTCGCTTGCCGCAATTATTTCGCCGCTCTTTTATCCGAAAGGAAACGATACGCTTGCTTTAATTGCTTATCTTTCGACATTTGCTGTCGGGTTTATTGTGCGTCCGTTCGGGGCTTTATTTTTTGGACGCATCGGCGATCTTGTCGGACGAAAATATGCTTTTCTGATAACGCTTTTGCTGATGGGTGGTTCGACTGCCGCTGTCGGTTTTCTGCCGACGTATGAAACCATTGGAATTTTTGCTCCAATCGCTTTGATCTTAATTCGAATTTTGCAAGGACTTGCACTCGGTGGCGAATATGGCGGTGCGGCGATCTATGTTGCCGAGCATGTTCCCGACAACAAACGCGGATTTTATACGAGTTTTATACAGATCACCGCATCATTCGGGTTGCTTATGTCTTTGGCGGTAATTTTGTTAATTCAAAACACGATGACGGCGGAAGATTTTTCAAGTTGGGGTTGGCGAGTTCCGTTTCTACTGTCTATTTTATTGGTCGGAATGTCGCTTTATATTCGTTTGAAAATGAAAGAATCGCCGATTTTCCAGCACATCAAATCAACCGGAATGGCTTCGACAAAACCGATTGTTGACGCATTTAGAATTCCTGGAAATCGCAAACGCTTGTTAATTTCGCTCTTCGGTGCGACCGCCGGACAAGGAGTTGTTTGGTATACAGGACAATTTTATGCTCTGTTTTATATGCAGACGATCCTCAAGATCGAACGCCAAACCGCCGCTTATATTATTGCGATTGCCATAATTCTAGCGATTCCGCTTTTCATTGCGTTCGGTGCTTTATCCGACCGAATCGGACGCAAAAAAATTATGATGGCGGGCTGTTTGCTAGCGGTTTTATGTTACTACCCGATCTATCAGGGAATGGTTTATTACGCGGGAAATAACGTCACGGCAATTCAATCTGCACCCGATAAATTAACGGGCGAGCCGAAACTCCAACCTGTTTCACAAGTCGGTGACACAACAAAATTTGAACCTGTAACGAATGCACCGAATCCAAATGTACCGATGCTCGTTTTGCTCATATTCCTGCAAATCGTTTTCGTGACAATGGTTTACGCTCCGATCGCCGCCTATCTCGTTGAAGCATTTCCGGCGAAAGTTCGATACACATCTCTGTCTTTGCCATACCACATCGGCAACGGAGTTTTCGGCGGACTTCTTCCAACTATCGGTTTAATTGCTTGTGCTTACACGGGAAATATTTATGCGGGTCTTTGGTATCCGATGATTATTGCATCATTAACTTTTGTGATCGGTATGCTCTATTTGCCTGAAACTCACGGACATAAAATTTGGGAGGAAGTGCAGAAATAAACTGGCAGAAATAAATTTGACCAAGTAGTGTTTTGTCAAGAATTTATTTGAAAATCATATACATCTAAACCACTGTAACTTAAACTTTTTTCATCAAATTTTCTGGAAAACGGAATAATTTCTTGCTTTTCCAATTTGATTTTGAGTTCGTGAGCAAATCTGTGTGCAAAAACTTCTCTTTCAGAAGAAGGAATATTATCAAAATTATCAATGTTAGTTAAGAATTGATAATAGTGTCCGATTTCGTGAAGTAAAGTTCGATACAGTTGAACTTTTCTGACTTTTTCAATGGTCAAAATTGTTTCAAAACTTCTTTTAGTTTCCGTAAAGTCAAAACCATCATCTCTTAATCTTTGCAATTCTTTTTGTGAATCAATATCTAATTTTCTCGACCGACTGAATTTGCTATTTTGCTTTACTGCTTCAAGAATAATTACAGGCGGATCATCTGATTCAAATTCATACCACCAAACTAATCTTCCCCAAACAGGAGAAAAAATCTGTTCTTTCTTTTTCGGCTGTCTTAACACAATTGTGCGTAAGTCTTGATAATAAATTGATGGAATGAAATGCAGAAGATATTCCAAATCGTCAATCGTGCAGGCGTGAAAATAATCTTTTTTGGTCTTTTCAACTATAAACAAAAAATCATAACCGTTTATGTTGCGTTTTACTTTTTTATATTCGGAGAGTTTTTCAAAGAAAACCTTGCTATCTTGCCAAGAACTTGGAATATCAAATTTACTTTGTTTTTTATAACCTTGATTTTCTGTTCCAATATTTTTGTTTCTTCGTGTTGGATTTCGCATAATAAAACTCTACTAAGATTTGAAAACCTCTAAAGATGTTTCGTAAGAATTGCGAATATATCCAAATGTTTCACCAAATCGAGAAACATCGCTAAGTTTTCCTTTTTTTCGCTTGATATTTTACTCATTTTCTTCCGCAGACATTGCTATTTCATCCTTAATTCGGGTGATGTCTCCGCCGATCGAACTTATTTTTTTGACGATGGTTTCGTAACCGCGATCTATGTGATAAACGCGGTCAATTGTTGTTTCGCCTTCCGCCGCTAAACCTGCCAAAACCAGAGACGCTGATGCACGCAAATCGGAAGCCAAAACTCTTGCTCCGGTTAAATTTGTTTTGCCTTTTACGGTTGCT